>NZ_JABDWC010000008.1:0-265627 GCF_019685155.1 Rhizobium sp. NZLR1b | reverse complement strand
TTGGCGGCGTGATCAAGACATCGACGGAGAGTTTCAGCGGCATCTATCTCGCGGTTGCAGTCACGGCCGCCGCCGCCGCGGCGATGACGATCTCGCTGCCGAAGGACCAGAATGTGCAGGCCGTGTAAGCTCGAAGGAAGCTAGCGGCAACAGGACCAGGTTGACGCACGTATTCTGGCCGCGCTCGATTCGGATGCCCGCTTATCGATGAGCGAGCTTGCCCGCCTCATCGGCATGGCCGCGCCATGCGTTTCGGAGCGTGTTCGCAGGCTGGAGGCAACCGGAGTTATCCGGGATTTCACGGTCGATGTGGACACGCGCGCGATCGGCTATCAGATCCGGGCGATGGTGAGGATCAGGCCTCTCCCCGGCAAGCTTCATCTTGCCGAAAGACTTATTCAGGAGCGGCCGGAATTTATCGAATGCGACAAGATCACCGGTGACGATCCTTTCCTCGCCCGCTTGGTCGTCCATTCGATCGAGCAGATGGAAGATGTTCTTGAAGCTCTCTCTGAATACGCCGTCACCAGCACGGCTGTCATCAAGGGCACCTCCGTCAAACGCCGCCTGCCGCTCCTGCAGCCAAGGCCTGGTTCATGTCCAAATCCACCTCTCGCAAGAGTCGCGGCCATCACCGGGATCTCGCTCGGACGAAGAATGTGGTTCGAGTTGCAGCCGAGACAGACGAGGGCGATCCCTCCGAGCGCGTCCGACTAGTCGATTTGCCATAACCGCTAAATCGTTCGAGGCCCGATTATCGGGAGGTCCTTGAAAGCGAAGCCGCTCGATCTCATTTGAGATGCTGATTGATCGTTGGACCAACAGCTCATTGCCAAGGCTTCAACGGAACTGAGGTCGTCACGCTCGATGGAGAGCATTCCGGCGAAACCGAGTTCCCTATCATTTCAGTTCAAGGCAAACTGGAACGGAAAGTGCGGATTCCGTCAGCGTCTGCTGCTTGACGCAATTCACATCTCCTATTCAACGAGGTGACTATTGACGCAGTTCTTCGAAACCACTCAAGGGATCATGGCAATGGGAGCGTTCATAGGCGCTGGCAGTTTAGCTGCTGGTTCCTTGCTTCCGAACGTCATTCGACTTGTGAAGACGGGAATCAACCGGCGCCCAAAGGCCGAAACGAGAAACCTCGCGATGATGACGGTGCTGGCGCTAGATGACTTTGTCGGAGCCAGCTATGCTGCCGTTCACGACATGCCCGAATTCAATCCTATTGATGAAGGCGAATTCGTGTTCCACGTTCCAGATCCGACCCTTGTGCTACCAGCGAACGCCAATTGGAACATTTTCGATGCCGAGCTTTCGGACGAAATTCTGTGGCTGTCGAACCGCGTGAAAAACCTCTCATACGCCTTGGATAGTCTCGACCTTTCCAAGCCGAGATACGGTGGCTTCTTCGAGCGACGCCAAGAAGGTTATGCTAATCTCGCGGCTGAAGCGATGGACATCATTGAGCGTATGCTAAAAGAGTTCGACCTGACTCTGCCTGCCAAGCCCGACTATTATCGCCAGCGCGAAGGGCTCGTTTCAGCTATTCAAAAGGCTGGACAAAGCGGTTCGCGACGCCGAAAGCCAGGCACTCCAGCGTCCTCGAACGGGTCAAATGTGCTTGAACTGTTTCCCAGGGCGAACGAGGACGCCGAGTAAACCAAGCGACCGCGTTAGTTGGTAAGAGCCGAGCTGTTTTTTGCGGGCTGCGGTCGAACGCCGTGTACGTCTCATTCATGCTTGCCCTGGAAAGTCAGTTGGGATGTCTTCGCTTTGCTCAGACAGCACCCTGACCAGTGTGCGCTCGTCGAATCTTTATCGTGGAGAAGGAGTTTCGACCGGTGACGCACAACGATTGACCTCAGCCGAGGAGGCAGGCGCTCATCGGGCAACTTGGGCCATCCGCTCAGGCACGGCGGCTGATTGAATCCGTCATTCCTTCGGCGTCTTGTCGTTTGGCATGGACAGGCCGGCGGCCTCTATTCCTGCGAGAAACCGCTCTTGATCTTCGGTCCGCGCCAGCCGTGTGACGACTTCGGGCCTGACGTTCGAGATCAATGCAGGTGATTTGCTCTTGATCCATTCCAGTTGCTCTTGGGCCTCCTGTTTCTTTCCAAGCGCCCCGAGAATCGAAAGCAATACGAGACGATGCATCGGATTGTAGTTGAGGTCCGACATGTGCGACCATAGTTCGGCAGCTTGCAAATCGCCCCGCATGAAAGCGCACAGCGCCATTCCAACCTCGTAATATCCGCGCGGACCGGCATTTTTCCCGACAGCCTCGGAAATCAATCCGCAGCCTCTATCCCACTCCCCCGACATTGAAAGGCGCAAGCCATATTCACCGACCACTTCGGTATCGTTCGGGTTGCTGGCATAGGCAGCGGCGCCGGCATCTAAAGCCCCAGCCTGATCATTGCCGAAAAAGTCGGCAAGCATCAGCGCTTGATGCGCACGCGCATTCTTCGGATCGAGCCGCACCGCCAGTTGGGCAAGCGCCTTCGCGACGCCAAGCGTCGCAGCGGTCGGTTTCGTGTGAAGCTGGTATGAAAAGCGGAACTCGTCGAGATTTATCAGCGAAAGCAGCGCCGCAACATTGGAATCGGCAGGCGCTTTTTCCACCGCCGCTTGCAGGCAATGTTTTGCCACCTCAAGGGCCTGCACCGTCATTTCGCTACGGTAGCTGTAATAGGAGAGAATGCACGAAAAAGTGTCCGCGCTTCCGGCGATGGTTGCGGTATCGCTCTCAAACATCACCCCGAATGGGCGCGCGACCGCCGTGGCTATGTCCCCAGCGAGGCTTGCTTGGGCTTCTGGAATGCCTTGCACTTTCGTGTCCACATCATAGTTACTTGCCCAGATGACCGCCGCGTCCGCCCGCCGCACGAGCCTTACGATTGACCGCAGCCGGTTGCCTTCGAGCTCCACACTTCCCTGGAGGGCGTAGAGCGGCTGTGACGAAGGGACGCCGTTATTTCGCGGCATGGCGGTGACCACAATGATTTCATTGAAGCGGACCATCTTCTCGATGATGTCGTCGGTCATGCCCCGAGCGATATCGGTCGCGGGCGCCCCCCCGGACGACGCGTCAAGACGCTCGACGATAATGCTGGGGCGGGTATCGGCTCCCTGTGCGGCCCCATGATCCGAGCGCGGCGACCCCACTTGCTGAAATATGCCCACTGCCGCGGCGAAGACAATCACCGCGCCTGCTACGAGAAGCCAATGCCGCCTCGATACGTGTCGGCGCACCTCGCCGATCTCGTCTGCCGCCGCTTTGGCCTGCTCGCCGTCGTCGCCTGAGAACGCCGAGCGAAGAGGCTGCTCCACCGGCAACATCTCGATCAGTTCAGCATCGGGGTTGACTTCGAAGACTGGCGCGTATCCGCCCTTGGGAATTGTGATGATAACCCGATCAGCGCCGCCATCGGTCAGGTAATAGTGTTCCAGCTCGCGTCTCAGCCGCCCTGCTTCGATCCGGACACATGGATCCTGTTGGGCATCGAATTTCGCATCCCTGCCAAAAACGGCTTGTGCAACGGTAAACGCTTTCAGGTATTCGCGGCGGCCTGCAAGCGTTTCCATCACCACGAATTCGAGGAATCTTCTCGCCCGTTCCGGGAGGCGAAACTCCCGGCTGGCAAGAATACGCTCGAGTTGCTGATGCACCTCGTCTTGCGAAGCGATGCTCCTGTTAATGCCTGCACTCGTCATCAGGCCCCCCGGATTCCGATTTCCAACAACCTGCAGTATGCTGCCCAACACTAATCTCAGCCTGGCGTAACGGCAATCCCGACCCAACCGAGCAGCCCAATAATGGCCAAAGGGATTCGCGCAATAGTCAGATGAGGTATGACGTCACAGAAATCCCAGCGTAAGATACCGTATTCTACCACAGCCGACATGTATTTTACTGCCTTAATGCCCCAGCTCCCCCTATCATCACCGGATATTCTGGAGGAAGCTGCCATGACTGAGCCCTCGACCCCGCATCCCATGACAAGCGCGGAGGAATTGCGCAAACGTGCTCTGGAGCTTCAGCTTCTCGAGATGGACCGTAGCGACAAGATCAAGGCGCGTGAAGCAAAAAAACATGCGGATTTCGTCGAGGATTTTTTTCGAAAAAGTATCGGCGAAGCAGAACGCACCGTTATCAAGCGGCTGGTGATGAAAGCCGCCGCAGACGGCAAATACGAGGCGCTGATCTACAGTTTCCCGTCGACATTCTGCTCGGACAGCGGCCGCGCCATCAATAACAACCTACCCGGATGGCAGAAGACCCTGCAGGGGAAGGCAAAGGAACTCCTCGAACTCTTCGAGCAGGTTGCGAGGCCGCAGGGCTACGGGCTGAAGGCCATGATCATCAGCTTCCCGGACGGCATGCCTGGAGATGTCGGCTTCTTCCTCACTTGGGAGCCGCCTGTCGACTGACCGCAGGAGCCGCTGGTCGGGGCGGAGGAACATCACTTGAAAGCGACCGAGATCGAACGCAAGTTCCTGATCCGCGATAATAGCTGGCGCGATAGCGCCGGCAACTCGCATGTCCTGCAGCAGGCTTACCTGTCCCGCGAAGACAGTTCGATACGCGTCCGCCTGATCGACGGGCATTCTGCGTGCCTGACGATCAAGTTCCGCATAGCGGAGCTCTCAAAGGAGGAATTCGAGTACGAAATTCCCGTCGAAGAGGCCCGCGACCTGCTCCTCCATGCCACCGGCCATGTCATTGAAAAGACGCGTTACCAGGTCCTCCATCACGGCAGAAGCTGGACCATAGACGTCTTTGCTGGGCTCTATGAGGGATTGACGCTCGCCGAGATAGAAATGGCAAGCGAAGATGATCGGCCAGACCTGCCGAGCTGGCTTGGGCAAGAAGTCACAGGCATTAAGCGCTACTCCAACCGCGCCATGGCCGCTGCCCTGGACCTTCCCTCCCGGGCGCAAGGCGTCACCGCTAGAACAGGATTATTGTAGGCCGGGTCGGCCAAGTCTGAATCCTGTTTCCAATGAGAGGGCAAGGATGAAGTCGCGCGAAAATACTCACAGTTTTCGGGCGACACGCTCTTGGATCTACTCGCTGACAACCGTCCAGTTGGCGTCCGGATTGAATTCCTTGATCGCCGCGGCGCGCTGTTCCGTTTGCGGACCGAGGTCGCGCTGATAGATGACACTCGCCCCGTTGATGATAAATGTCTCCACGCCGGTCACCCGATATGCGACGGGCCAGGCGAGCAACGCAAAGCCGGCGGTCATATAGCCGTTGACGACGTAACTTTGTTTACCGCCCAGCACATTGTCACCCTGGGCGGTCAGGATGCGATAGCGGTATCCGAAATAACCTTCGCCGCGTTTGGCGGCGCCGAAGGCAGCCGTCTCGACCAAGGCGCTTGCCGGGCTTTCTTCGCCAAAGACGCTCGGGTCCCAATACAGGCCGTCCAGCTTGCCCGGACTGCTAATCAATTTTTTCGCGAACTCGTAAATGCCATCGCCATCTCGGTCCTCGGACGCATATTGATACTGAGCCGCGACATATTCGTGCATGGTGTCGATCGTCGCGAGTTCGTTTTCGCCGATCCGGCGATTGATGATCTCCTGAAGGCCGCCCTGGGTGTCAAAGGACCATTTCCCGTCCTTTTCCGTCAGCGGGAAGGGCAAAGGCCAAAGCCGGTCGCCGATCGCGACGAACTTCCGTCCACCGAGATCCTCCAGGATGATCTGCCGTGCAGCGCCTTCGCGGATCAGCCCATAGGTGATCATCGCCTCGTTGCTGGACCGCAGCTTGTCCGCCTTCAGGCCGAGAAGACCTGCGAACCCGTCGACATCGTTGTTAGCCAGCGCTGCCTTCAGCCGATCGAGAACCTCGGCCGGCGTGCCAAACGACGGCGTCGGACCTTCCGCCGCAAACTCGGTGAGATCAGTCTGCATCCGCGACACTGACGGGGTCGCGGAAACGCAGAGCGCGGTAGAAAGCATAAGCAGGATCAAGGGTGATTGAGTTCTCATCATATAACTCCGGCAATTTTGGAAGGAAGACATTTATCGCCGGCCGCCGCCGCCACGGCCACCGCCGCCACCACCACCACGGCCACCGCCACCACGGCCACCACCGTGGGATACTGGAGGGCGGGAGCGCTGTGGCGCGGCGCGCGGCGCAGAGCGCTGTTGGCCGCCCATGCTCTGCGCACCCCGCTTCGAAGAAACCGCTTCCCGGCGGCCGGATTGGACATTGCCAAGCGCACTCGGCTGCCGGTTGCGATTGTCGGACCTGGCGGCCATTTGCGGTTTTTTGGCTTTCTGCGCAGGCCTTGCGGCCGGCTTGTTCGGGCGATTGGCCGACTTCGCGGGGCGCGCGTCGGGGCGTGACGCCCCCGGACGATTGGCCGCGTTCGGCGCTCCGGGTCGCGGCTTTTCCTTCAGCCCCTGCACCGTTCCCTTCCGGATATCGTCGGCGCGGGCGCCGACATCACGCGTGCCCGTCCTCTGGCTTGCATTTATTTCGGACGCTCTGTTGCGCAACTGATTGCGATTGTCGGCCTGCAATCCGGATTTGATCGACGAACGGTCCAGCTTGGCAAGTTGGTCCTTGCCGATGCTCATTTTGCTGCGGTCGACATTCGACCAATCGACATCGTTAAACTTCATCTTCCCGTTGAAATTTCGACCGTTCAGGCAATTGTTGCAGTCGATGTCGACGTCACCACCGCCCCAGCGACCTCCCCACACACCCCAGTCGTCCCAGTTCACGATGGCGGCAAAGGCGACCCCGGTTACCGCGCCGGCAAAGAAAGCGGCTCCGGGATAGTAATAATTGTCGTACGGCTCCGGATAGTAGGAGATCGGTTCAGAAGCATAGCCCGGCTCGTAAAGCATCTCCGGCGGATATTGCGGGATATAGATTTTTTCCGGATCGGTCGGACGGATGATGACATTGTCGTTTTCCGTAACGACCGTCACCTTGTCATCCGTCTTGATGATGTTTTTTGCCACCGCTTCGTCGCGAAGTTGCTGAATGGCAATCAGCACATCCTTCTGCTGATTGGTGAGCGCATCGGCAAGCGATTGGGTCCAATCGAGATCCTCGCTCATCATCTTGACGATATCGGGGTAGTTGAGCAACGAGACGACGCTGCCGTCCCAGTCGCTTTTGGGCTTGAGGTCGGCATTCTTCTTTTTCGTATCCAGAAAACGCTGGGCTTCGATGATCTGCAAGGGAAACAGCGAGGCGGCCGAAATCGCCGCGACCAGTTCGTCCGGATAGAGCGCGATCCGCGCCACGAGCACTTCAAGTTCATCGTCTGAAAGGAGTGTCGCCGTGGACTGTTCTGCATCCGCCTGGTTGGGCGCCGCAGCTGGTGCAGGAGCCTGCGCTCTGACAGGAAGTGCCGGCTGCAACGCGATGATCGCCAAGGTCGACAACCCAACCAGCAGCTTGCGGGAAACTCTATTCATCGCACAAGGACCTCCCTTTAATCGTTGAATGGCAGAAGCGTTCACCGCAGTTTCGGACTAACTGGCGTCCGCCTGAGCATCACAATTTTCGATTGTGCTATCGCTTCCCTCATCTCTTTCAGCAATGCGTCGACCAAGCCTGCATATTCCAGCCGCCGCGCCTCCCTTACGGCGTCAGACAGCTGTTCGACATGCGCCAATGCCTGCGCCGCCGCAGCGAGATCCTCGCACATGCTGTGAAAGGCCTCGTTTACGTAGAAAAGTCGCTGCACGAGCCTTGCCTGGTCGGGAAAATGAGCTTCTGCCGCTTCGAGGGCGGACAAATATGTCGAACCACTTTCTCCCGACACCATCTCCGCCCCCGCCACCGAACTGCGCCAGCAGATACGGAACTATATATCAGGCGAACCGCCTCAAGACGTAAAATACGCGATCCTACGCTCGCCGGCGCTCGAATCGATTTGCGCATTCGACAACCAAGCCATGGAACGGGATGCATCTGCCTATCCGGCGTTTTTCCGTCCCACTCCGGCAATCCACTCAGGCAGATCGGCTGGGGACGCCCCGATAGAGATTACGCGATGCTACGGGTCTTTGCGCCGAAAGGGGCCTACTATCCAATCCTCGCTTGCGATCAAGATGGCTCGGGCAGACCAAGCCAGAAGGGGGATCCGTGTTTCTCGACTATTTTGCCTTGGGCGTCTTGGTCTTCGTCGTGGTCACCCTTTTCTACGCCGTGATTGCAATTCACGACATTCCCCACCTGATGGCCAAGGCACGAAACCACCCCCATCAGGACGCGATACACGTTGCAGGATGGGTCAGCCTCTTCACGCTCCACGTGATCTGGCCGTTTCTGTTCATTTGGGCAACGCTTTACCGCGAAGACAGGGGCTGGGGCATCCGGCAGGACGGAAAGTTATCGGCGGAAGCTGAGGCGAATGCGGAAATTGCTCGTCTCCATGCAAGAATCGCCGAGCTCGAGACAAAGACGCCGGAGAAGGAGAACGCCTGATGGATCTGCTCCTCATACTCACCTACGCCGCGATCTGCTGGGCAGTCTTTAAAATATTCAGGATCCCTGTGAACCAGTGGACGCTCGCAACCGCGGTCCTTGGAGGGATCTTCCTCATTTCTACCCTGCTGCTGCTGATGAGCTACAACCATCCCTATTCAGGCGACGGTCGCATCTACTTCACCTCGGCTCCGGTCATTCCCGTCGTCGGAGGCCAGGTCGTCGAGGTCCCGGTGACAGCGAATGCGCCGTTGAAAAAAGGCGACATTCTTTTTCGCATAGATCCGAGGCCCTACCAGTTCACCGTCGATCAGAAGAATGCCGCGCTCGCCGAAGCCAAGCAGTCCGTCCTGCAATTGAAAGCGGCCATGGATGCAGCCAATTCAGGGGTCACGGGCGCAGAGGCCTCGAGGGACAGGTCGCAGCAGGCCTTTGAGAAATTCCAGCAGTCGAACGAGAATGCGAAGTCGAGCGGCAAGGGCGCCGTCTTTTCCGAACTTGAGGTCGAGAACCGGCGCGGCATCTACCTGACTTCGCAGGCTGCGGTCGACACGGCCATCGCCCAAGCAGTGCAGGCGAGACTTGCCTATGAGTCAGAGATCAACGGAACCAACCCGACAGTTGCAAGGCTGCAAGCGGAATTGAACAACGCCGAATACGAACTCGACCAGACGGTCGTGCGGGCTCCGACCGATGGCTACGTCACGCAGGTTTTCCTCCGCCCCGGAATGATGGCCAACCCTCTGCCCTTGCGGCCGGTCATGGTCTTCATCGACAGCCAGGACCGCATGCTGGCGGCAGCTTTCATCCAGAACTCGCTGCAGCGAGTGCGCGTCGGCGATGAAGCGGAGGTCTCCTTCAGAGCCGTGCCCGGCAAGATATTCAAGGCCCGGGTGCAGGGGGTCATCGATGTGATGGCACAGGGCCAACTCCAGCCGAGCGGTGCGCTGATCGATCCGCAATCGCCCGAGCGCATATCGCCCGGGCAAACGCTGGCTCAGATCGAGTTGCTCGAAAACACAGACGATTATCAACTACCGGGCGGCGTCGTCGCCGATGTCGCGGTCTACACCCACCATTGGCACCACGTCGCAGTCCTTCGCAAGGTCCTGTTGCGGATGAGCAGCTGGATGAACTTCGTGTTCCTCGAACACTAACGGCATGTCCCGCAGAAACCCTGCGTCGGTTTGCGCCGCAATACCAAGATCCGACGCGCGCCGAGCGGGCAAGGGCCAACGGCAAGGGATAAGGAGCCAGTGGTGATAGGAAGTCTTCCCATGTTGCGGGGCCTTGCCGGCTTCAACAGAGCCTGGCTCCGCAGTGACATTCCGGCCGGCCTGTCGATCGCAGCCGTTGGTTTGCCGAGCGCCATCGCCTACCCCGCCATCGCCGGTTTGCCCCCTGAGACGGGCATCTATGCCAGCATCGTCGCGCCGATCGCCTATGCGATCTTTGGACCTTCCCGGCTCTTGGTCGTCGGGCCCGACGCCGCGACCATGACCGTGCTGGCGGCCGCCATGGGTGCGATCATCGCAACTGGACCGGCGGCGACCGATACCGACAGGATCGCCATCGCGTCGGCCCTTGCCCTCGGTGTCGGTGTCTGCTGCATTGCTGCAAGGTTGTTGAGGCTCGGTGTTCTCGCGAGCTTTCTGTCGCGTCCCATTCTGGTGGGGTTCTTCGCCGGCGTGTCGCTGTCGATCCTTGTCGGACAAATCGGCCGCTTCACAGGGCTCAAGATTGAATCGGATGGGTTGATCCCGCCACTCGTCGAGCTCCTCGCCAAGAGCAGTCTGATCCATTGGCCTTCGCTCCTTCTCGGCCTCATCATGTTCGCGTTGTTATGGGTCGTCCGGGCCTTCCATTTCAGAGTTCCGGGCCCTGTTCTGGTGGTCGTCCTCTCGGTTGTTCTCTCTGCGATCTTCGACTTCCAAGGCCGGGGTATCGCGGTTGTCGGTGACATCCCGAGCGGGCTGCCGAGCCTGTCCCTGCCCGCATTGCATCGGATGCCTCTCGATAAGATCGTGCTCGGTTCAGCCGCCATCTTTCTCGTCAGCTTCGGCGCCGGCATCGTCGCGGCAAGAAGCTTCGCTTCGCGAACCGGAGAGGAGGTCGACGCCAATCAGGAATTGATCGGACTTGGTGCTGCCAATATTGCACCCGCCCTCTTCGGCTCGTTTCCGGTCAGCGTTTCGGATTCGCGAACCGCGATAAACCTGTCGACGGGCGGCGTCTCGCAGGCCGCGGGACTGGTATCGGCAGCGACCCTGATTGCCGCTCTTGTTTTCCTTCACAGTGCCTTGCGGATACTTCCCATTCCGGCGCTGGCGGCAATCCTTGCAACGGCGGCGATCAGCCTCATCGATGTTCACGAACTGAAGAAGATCTGGCGTGTCAGCCGGATGGAATTCATCTTTGCGCTGATCGCCATGTGGGGTGCGATCAGCTTTGGGGTCCTCAACGGCGTGGTCGTCGCTGTTGCGGCGACTTTCGCCTATCTGCTGCGTCAGACGATGTTCCCGCGCGACGGTCTTCTCGGCCGCATCGAGGGACGGCATGGCTTCTTTGATCTTCGCCGGTTTCCGGAAGCCCGCTCGGTCGAGGGCGCGGCCGTCTTTGCCATTCAGGGCAGCATTCTGTTTTACAACGCCGACTACCTGCGCATGCGGCTGACATCGGTGGCAAAGGAGCTCGCTGTCGGGACCAGATGCCTCGTGCTGGATGCGAGCGCGATCACGCATATCGACAGCACCGGCGCAACGGCACTGGAGGCCGTGGCCGAGCTCCTTGCGCAGCGGAACATCATCTTCGCGATTGCTGACCTCAGCGAAGAGAGCCGCGGCATTCTCGAACGCGCCGGCGTCATCAAGGCGATCGGAGCCGACAATCTTTTCAACGGCAGGGAAGAAGCCCTGCGAACGCTGATCGGCGATTTCGATCAGACCGGGACGGCAGCTTCGGAAGCCAACGTACCTTAAGCACAGGAGGGAGAGCCATGGACGAGAATTACGAACCGAGCCAGATCGATGTGAAAACCGACAATGGCGGCAAGGACAAAAAGAAAAAGAAGTCGTGGGATTATGAAAAAGAAATCGGCCGCATGCAGGTGGAGCTTGCGCATCTGCAAGCCTGGGTGAAGAAATCCGGTGCGAGGATTGTCATCATCTTCGAAGGACGCGACGCCGCCGGCAAGGGCGGCATGATCAAGCGGATAACGGAAAAGGTCAGTCCGCGCGTTTTCCGCGTCGTGGCGCTGCCCGCTCCGACCGATCGCGAGAAATCACAGATCTATATGCAGCGATACATCGCCCATCTGCCGGCAGCCGGCGAGATCGTGATTTTCGACCGCAGCTGGTATAACCGTGCCGGCGTCGACCGCGTCATGGGTTTCTGCAGCGAAAAGAAGGCAGAGCGCTTTCTTGAATTAGCGCCTCGCTTCGAGGCTTCGATCGTCGAAAGCGGCGTTGTTCTGCTGAAATATTTCCTCACGGTCGGCGAGGAGGAACAGGAGCGTCGTTTCAAGCGTCGGATCGACGACCCGCTGCGGCAATGGAAGCTGAGCCCGATGGATGTCGAATCCTATCAGCGCTGGTGGGATTATACGCGCGCCTATGACGCGATGCTGCGGATGACCGATACAAATCACGCACCGTGGTGGATTGTGCCGTCGGACGACAAGAAACGTGCGCGGATCAACTGCATCTCGCACATCCTGCAATCCATCCCTTATGAACGCGTCAAGTTTAATGCGCCGGATCTCAAAAAACGCCAGAAGCGGCCGGCCGACTTCGTGGACGATCACAGCATCCGACATGTCGTGCCCGACGTCACGCCATAAACAAAACGAGCCTGGAACTGGCGGGCGCGATGATGGACAGATCAGCCGAGACGACGACGCAACGCAGCGAGGCCGGACAGGTTTCGATAGAGGCGAAAGTTAGCGATCTGGTTCGATTGGGCATCATCGGGCTTTTTACCTACTGGACCATGGTTCTCATCGCGCCCTTCGCACTCATCGTCATCTGGTCGGCCATTCTTGCGGTCGCACTGTTCCCGATGTTCGAAGCGCTCACGCGGCTGATCGGAAACAGACCGAGAATTGCGGCGACGGTCATTGTCGTCGGCTGTCTTGTCCTGATCATCGCACCGCTGGGCCTCGTTGCCGTCAATTTTGCCGATGCCGCGCAGGCGTTGATCGGCAAGTTGTGGACAGGAAACGTCACGCTCCCCTCCGCCCCGGCGGCGGTGCGGGAATGGCCGATCGTCGGCGAGCGAATCCATGACACATGGAACCAGATTGCCGGTGACCTGGCCTCCACCATCGTCAAGTTTCAGGCGCCCATTCGTGAGGTCATGGGCGTTGTTGTTGCAAAGCTCGCCTCGGTTGGCGGCGGCCTGTTGAGCTTTGTCGTATCGATCATGCTTTCCGGCCTGCTTCTGACAAGGGCGGCGCGCTTGGCGACAGCAATTCAGGCGCTGGCGAGCCGGGTCGGCGGGGACAGAGGTGTCGGCTTTGCCCGGCTGGCCGGAACGACCGTGCGAAACGTATCGCGCGGTGTCATCGGCGTTGCCTTTCTGCAGACCTTGCTTTGCGGTTTGTGTTTCGCCGTCTTTGGCATGCCGGCGCGCGGCGCGCTGACTTTTCTGGTCTTCATGCTCTGCGTGATGCAGCTCGGGCCCGGCCTGGTGCTCCTGCCCGCCATCATCTGGGCCTGGTTCTCCTGGTCTCCCGTCACCGCCTTCGTCTTTACCTGCATTGCGGTCCCCATCACGCTCATCGACAACATCTTGAAGCCGATCCTGATGTCTAGGGGCCTCTCGACTCCCATGCCGATCATACTAATCGGCGTGATAGGAGGCACCCTATCATACGGTCTGCTGGGGCTATTTTTGGGACCGATCGTCCTGAGTGTCTTCTATGAACTTCTGAGAGCCTGGGCATGGCCATCAGATGCACCAGACGGATCGAACGCGGCTTGAAATCAGTCGGCCCAAACAGATTCTGACGTCGTGCGACGGCTTAGATGAAATATCTCCGTCTGTTCGATGAACGCTCTCGGGTGTTCTCCGTGTTCAGTCTTTGGTGCGATAGACGACGACCTCTTGCTCTATTTCGCGGCAGACTTGTTCGTACTCGTTGATCAGCGTCTGTTGCCTTGGATGCTGCCTTCGGAAGCGGTCCAGAGCATTGGCGGCAAGATCATAAGCCTCAAAAATCTCGCCCAGCGCCTCACTGGCCTGATCGGCCAAATCAGGACGGAACTCGGGGAGCCTCAGCATCAATTTCCTCCGTCCACACTCTTTGCCCATCGATTAGCTCCGCACTCACGTCCGCAAGGTACCCGAACTGCATGAACATCAGATCGTTCCCGCGCAGATCCATGCAATTTCAAAATGGAAGGTTCGGCCGGGCCGCTTTGGGATCGACGCGTCGGCCGTCGAAGGGATGTACGGTGAACGCCGAGATGCAAGCACGAAAAAACCGTCCCTTTATTTGGCCCAACAGATAGCAGCCGCAGCCGCATCGGTCAGGGCTCATCTGGTTGGTATCTCCCATTCCGGCTGTCTTGATCGGTTGCGCTCAAGGCCTTCACGGTGACAGCCGCAACGACGCCGGTCAGCACGATTCCGGCAAAACCGATCACCAGGGCAAACATCCGAGCCGACAGATGTTTGGGCGTAAAATCACCATATCCGATGGTAAGTCCGGTCACAAAGGTGAAGTAGAGGGCTTCGTCGATCCTCCAATTCTCGATGCGCCATATTGCCAGGCCAGAAACGATCATTACCGACACGATGCCGGACAGGATTGGCCAAATGATACGAACCTGCTGGGCGAGCGCAATGAAGAACAGACGTCTCATTTGCCTGGCGCCGGGCTCATCGCCTTTTCCTACTGGCACGATTTCCACCTTTCTGCAGTTCAGCCGCGTGTGAGCGGTTTCCGGAGGACATGATGCTATAACTATTAACGTAGAACAGGATTCAGGCCGACCTGACCTACAACCATCCTGTTCTAGAGCGTCGTTTGCGCGTCGGGAAAGATGCACGGCGCAGTCGAGCATCGCGGAACCCTTATCGCACCGCATCGGGCTCGGGCATCATTCCACTGCAGCCGACGTCACTGCATTTGCGGGGGCAGGACATACAGCGTGATGGCGAAGATCGAATAGACCATCAGCACCAACACGCCGACAAACCATGCCGACCGTCCGCTATTCGTCACGAACATCGCCGTGATGGTCGCAAGGAGGACCATCACCACGACTCCCGGCCAGAACTGCAGGTTCATCGGCGACGGACCGATCACGTAACTCAGCAAAACCAGGACGGGTGCAACGAACAACGCAATCTGGGAAGCGCTTCCGAGCGCGATGCCGACGCTGAGATCGAGCCGGTTCTTACGAGCGCCTGAGAACGCCGAAGCCATTTCGGCGGCCCCGCCAACCAGTGCGACGACGATGAAACCGACGAAGGCTGGCGTCATTCCGAACGCTTCAGCTGCCTTTTGCACCGATTCGACGAAGATCTCGCTCACCAGCGCGACGAGGACGGTGACGCCAGCAAGCGTGGCAAGGGCGAGGCCGATCGGCCACGGCATCTCGTCGCTCTCCGCATGCTCTGCTGCGGCGAAAATCTCGCGGTGTGTCCTGAGGCTGAACAACAGCCCCAGTCCGTACCCGACAATGAGAAGAACCGACAGGCCGAGACTGAGTTTTTGGGTGACGGCCGACGCCGAGGTGGAGTCCATTTCAGCAACCGCCGAGGGCATCAGAAGCCCAACGGTGGCGAGAAAGAGAAGGCCGGCTTGAAGACGCGCACTGGCTCGGTTGAACTCCTGGAAGTGGTATTTAAGCCCGCCCAGGAGAAAAGAGGCGCCCAGCATGAACAGCGTGTTGGTGACGATCGCGCCGGCAATCGACGATTTTACCAACGTATACTCGCCGGCGCGCAGGGCAGCCAGCGCAATGACCAGCTCGGTGAGATTTCCGAGCGTCGCGTTAAGCAGCCCGCCTGCGGCGTCACCCGTCTTGGCGGCTACGGATTCGGTTGCGTGACTGAGCAACCCGGCCAACGGTACGATGGCAAGCACCGACAGGACAAAGAGCGCCGTGTGGGCCTCAGGCATCACCGCCGCAGCAATAAACACCACCGGCACTGCGACCAGCAACCACAGCATGGGGCTGTCGCGGATCTCTTTCAAAAGGAGGCTCAACCGTTCGCTCCCTTGGGTGGTGTTATTCCGGCAAAGCCGTCTGTTGGAAGAAGGTGACTGTCGCCTCATCTGGCGGACCGAACCATGTTGCAAACAATGTGCGGAAATCCTTCGCCGCATAGGCTTGGCTCAATGCTCGATCGACCGTTAGCCGGAAGTCCTCGTCTGTTCGCGCCAGTTCAAGACCGAGCGGCTCATAGGTAAAATGTCGTTTTAAAACAATCAGATCGCCAGAATTATCACTGCGCGCCGCGGCGTCCATCAGAAGCGGCATGTCTCCGAAAAAGACAGCTGATTGGCTGTCCAGGACGCGCTCGATCCCTTTCTGGAAGTTGTCGACGGATGTCGCCGTCGCGGCGAGCTGGAAGGTCTTGATCCTGTCCGACAGCCAACGCTCACTTGTCGTGCCCGTTACAGACGAGAACGTCTTATGCTCGAGTATCGTGCGCGCGGGCGAGCCTCGCCATACAGGCCGGTTCGTCGGTTCGCCATACTCCAACACCTCCCGCAAAGCCAGCGGCGCGCTGGCGCTGACCACGGCCCCGGTTCCGCTCGGAAAGATCGGGATGGAGAACGAGACCTTTTGCCTGCGGCTGAGCGTGACCGGCTCTGCCCCACAGACGAGATCCACGACGCCATCCGGGACAGCATTTGCCCGCGCGTCGGCGGTCAGAGGTACCCACTCCACATCGAGCCGCGACAGGTTCAGTTCGGCTTTCAGGCTGTCAGCAACCTTGTTGCAAAGGGCGACCGCATACCCATCGGGCGCTCCATTGTCCGTCTTGAACGAAAACGGCCTTGCATCGGGCTCGTAGCCCAGCTTCAACGAACTGCTGGCGCGGACACGGTCCAGCGTCTGAGCGTCAGCGGGCGCTAAACCCACAGACGACAGCGCCACGATGAAGATGGAGGCGCCCGTTGCGATCCATCGACCTTTGCTGATAGGCATGGTTTTTCCTCTCCCGCTACTCGGACGGCACACGGCTCACGCCGACGGCGAAGCGCGGTGCGATCAGGCCGTAGATAATGAAGCTGATCCCTGTCACCAGCATTCCCCCCATCACCGCATCCTTGCCGGAAGCATAGATTGCGAAGACGCTGTAAAGCATGCCGATCATGCAGATGACGGCGTTCAGCCGGTATTTCGCAGGCGGCACCCGCGCCGCCTTCATGATGACGAACAGTGCCGACAGTGAGATGATATAGGGCAGCACATTCGTCACGACCGCGAGGTTGACCAATGCGGAGAACTGCTCGCTGAGCGTCGGAGAAATGGTCATCAGGGCAAGGCATGTCTGCACGATGCCAAGGATGATCATCCCCTTCACCGGCGCGCCCATCTCGTTGACGTGCGAGAATATGGCGGGGAACATTCTCCCCTCGGCGGCGGTGCGCGCGGTCTGCGCTATCGTGAATTGCCAGCCCAAAAGCGAACCAAGACAGGCAAGGACTGCAAGCGCCATGATGATCGAGCCGATCATCGGGTTGAACATCTTGGCATAGGCCAGCGCGAACGGACCGGTTGAGGCTGCGAGTTCCGGGTTCGGCACGATGCCCTGGATGACTGTGGTCGACAGGATATAGATGACGGCTGCGCCAAGCGTGCCGAACATGCAGGCAAGGGGCACATCACGCTTCGGGTTTTCGACGGCATCCGAATTCTGCGCTGCCGATTCCATGCCGAGGAAAGCCCAGAGCGTCAGCGAGATGCTCGAGCCCATTCCCTGGCCGAGGCTCAATCCCTTCGGGTTCCAGGCCTCGGCAAAGGTGCTCGAACTGAACCAGAGCCATCCGATGATCGAAAGCAGCCCGACCGGGATGATCACGCCCCAAACGGTGATTGCGCCGATACGCCCGGTGATGCGCGGTCCGCCGAAATTTGCCGCCGTCGTCAGCCAGAGCAGAACGATCAATGCCAGACAGGTCATGATCGGCGTCGAGGTCAATACGGGAAAGAAGCCCGCGAGATAACCGACCGCAGAGATGCCAATCGCGACATTGCCGATGGCAAGCGACAGAAAATACAGAAAGAATACCAGGAAAAAGCCATCCTTCCCGTAGGCGTCCTCGGCGTAGGCCGACATTCCCCCCGGGCGCTGGTTGAAGATACCGGCCTGGGCGAACCCCCAGGCGATAGCCATTGAGCCGATGGCAGTCACGAGCCAGGAAAGCAGCGAGATGGCGCCGACCTGCGCCATGTTTGCAGGCAGCATGATGATGCCGGATCCCATCATGTTGACGGCGACGATGAAGGTGAGCTGAACCAGGTTCATCTTCTTAGCGGCCGTCTCGGTCGCAAGATGCATTGTGTTCTCGGTCATGATGAGATCCTCTCGCCCCCCTGCTCGCGCACGACGTAGGTGTAGAACTTGATCCGGCCATCGATCCGTTCCTGGAACACGCCCTGGACTTCGTAGTTGAAGCCGGGGAAGCGGTTGAAGGATTCTTCGAAAGCCAGGAAATAGTCACGCATTGGGCGCGCCCTGTCGTCCCAGCGTTCGCCGGGGACGATCACGCCGATACCTGGCGGATAGATCAGCGCCAGGGTTGCGGAGATGCGATTGGCAGCCTCCGTCAGCGGCACGTAATCGACGTTGTTGGCCACCAGCGCTTCGTAGGCCTGCTTCGGAGCAATTGCCGGTTCGGGGAAACTTTCCGAGCGGAAGCAGAGGCGTTGCAGCTCCTTGACACCGGCCTCACGATAGAAGCTGTGCATTTCGCGGCAAATCTGCCGGACCGTGTAGCCGGCATAGCGCTGGCGATTGGCGGCAAACACCGTGGGCAGCACTTCCTGCAGCGGCGCATCACGATCCCACAGGTTCTTGAACTTGACCAGCTTGGCGACAAGGGTGTTCAGCTTGCTCTCATCCTCGGCCGGCGTCAGCAGGAAGAGAAGACTGTTCAGGTCGCATTTTTCAGGCACGATCCGCTGCTCGCGCAGATAGTTGGCGACAACCGTCGCCGGAATGCCGAACTCGCGATACTCGCCGGTCTTCCGATCGATGCCGGGCGTCAGCAGCGTAAGCTTGTTGGGATCAACCATGGTATAGCCGGGCGCATATCCGGCATAACCGTGCCACTTTGCCTGCGGATCGAAACGCCAGCATTGCTGCTCGCGCTTGAGCACGTCTGTTGGGACATCCTCCCACCGTACATCTTCGAGATCGTTTGTGTGTTTTGAACCGGAAACACTGACCTTGTCCGGCACGAAGGGATCGAAGAACCACTGTTCCTCAGTGCCGGCGGCGTTGGACTCGTAGTGCTGAACGAAGCCGCGCAGCTTCTTGCGCACCTCGATCCCCAGCTCGATGCAGCGGTCCCACAGCATCTCGCCGGCTTTGCCTTCATGAACCTTGGCGTTGACATCCAGCGAGGCGAAGAGCGGATAGAATGGAGAGGTCGAAACGTGCATCAGCAGCGACTCGTTGAACCGCTTGTGCTCGACGAACCGCCGCTGGCCGCTGATGTGTTCGTCCCGCTTGTGGATTTGCGAGGCCTGTGAGAAGCCCGCCCCCTGTTTGTGCACGGATTGGGTGGAAAACAGACCCGGCATGTCCGCATGAAGATCCTCGAGCCGCATCGGGCTGTGTCCCTCGAAGAGCGGATGAAAGGCATTGTAGCCGATCCAGGCTTCGTCCCAGAGCACGTAGTCGCAGAGGTGGCCGATCTTCTTCATCACCTCCCGCACGTTGTAGATCGTGCCATCATAGGTCGCGAGCTGGATGCAGGCCAGCCGGAAGGGCCTTTCAGCGTTCGCCCGGCCTTTGTCGCTGACGAGAGGATGCTCCTCGATCTTTTGCCGGAGCCATTTCTCGTCCCAGGCGGCCCAGTCGACCGCCCCGATCATGCCGAAAGCATTGCGGGCCGTCGGCAGATAGATCGGGATCGCACCCGCCTGCACCAGAGCGCCCTGGTGGAGGGACTTGTGATTGTTGCGGTCAAAGAGCACGAGATCGCCGCTGCGCAGCACCGCATTGGCGACGACCTTGTTAGAGGTGCTGGTTCCATTCAAGATGAAATATGTGCGGTCGGCGCCGAAGATGCGCGCCGCCTGCTTCTGGGCTTCCACGGCAGGCCCCTCGTGGATCAAAAGGTCGCCAAGATCGACGTCCGCATTGCAGAGATCGTTGCGGAAAATGCTTTCGCCCAGATATTTGAAGAACAGTTGCCCGGCAGGTGACTTGCGATAGAACTGGCCGCCTTGATGACCCGGGCAGTCGAAAGCGATATTTGCCTCACCATCATAAGCCATCATGCCGCCAAAAAACGGGGGCAACAGCGTTTTGCCGTAGTTGACCGCGCTGGAAATGATCTGCTTGGCATAGAAGGCAGGCGTCTGCTGTCCGAGATAGACGAAGCCTTCCACCTCGCCAGCCATTTCGACCACATCCATATCCGCAACGGTCAGCGTATCCGCCATGGCCCAGATCGGCGTAGCGAAGCCGATATCCCTGACGGAGCGGAGGAAGCTGCGCGCGGCCGGCAGCCAGCCGCCCTCGACCGAGCCGATATAGGCGCCGACGGCTGCATCTTCGGACACGTCGGCAGAGTAGCCGTCGCGCAGTTCCACTTCGAAACCCTCGGCGGCAATCTGCGCCAGCAGCTCCACAGCCTGCGGATTATCGCGATCGACGACGGCCACGATCTTCAGCATTTTGTGAAACGGTATGGCGACCGTCGGAGACTTCACATCTCGCGGGATCATTCTTGCGCCCCTTCTGCAATGCAATCGATCAGGTAGCGGCGTCCGCCATCGCCTGGAGCGAAGCGAAGACCATGGATATCCGTCTCGAAACCTGGGAACTTGCTGTCGAAATCCCGGGCATACAGCAGATAATCTTGAATGGACTTCGTGGATGGGGTGATCCGCTCGCCGGGCATGATCAGCGGAATTCCCGGCGGATAGGGAACGATCATCACGGCGAGGATGCGGTCCATGAGATCGTCGATCTCGATGCTCTCGATCTTCCCCTTGACCAGCCGGTCATAGGCATCGGCAGGACGTAGCGCCATTTCCGGCAGGACCGTGTACATGTCGCGCTGGGCCTTCGGCACGTCGTCCTTGCGATAGGTCGCATGGATGTTTTCGCAGAGATCTCGCAACCCCATGCCCGCATAGGCCTCCGGATGGGCTGCGGCGAGTGCCGGCAGCACGCGCGTCAGCGGCGCATTGGCGTCGTAGAGGTCCTTGAAATTGATGAGCTCGGTGACAAGCGTACTCCATTTGCCGCGCGTAATCCCCATTGAGAAGAGAATGAGGAAGGAATAGAGCCCGGTCTTCTCGATCTCGATGCGACGGGAGGAGAGGAATTTCGTGATGACCGCGGCGGGAATGCCGTGTTCTTGCATCATGCCGTTTGCGGACAAGCCCGGCGAAAGGATGGTGACTTTAATCGGGTCGACCATGACATGATTTTCGGCAAGGTCCGCGAACCCGTGCCAGGCCTCACCCGGCTTGAGGACCCAGTCGGCATGAGTGTCGCTAGGCGTCTCGTCGGCAATCGTCGGCTCCCACACATCGAACCACCAGCTTGCTTCCGTCTGTTTTCTGACAGCGTTCATCGCCCGACGGAAGCTGATCGCTTCGTCGATCATTTCCTGAACGAGCGCACGCCCTGCGGGCTGCTCCATCATCGCAGCCGCGACGTCGCAGGAGGCAATGATGCCGTATTGCGGCGAGGTCGAGGTGTGCATCATGAAGGCTTCGTTGAAGCGCGTAATGTCCAGACGCTTGGTGGCGGCATGCTGGATGTGGATCATGGATGCCTGCGAGAATGCAGCCAGAAGCTTGTGCGTCGAATGCGTGGCAAAGGTGATCGCGGTTTTGGATCGCGCCGGCTTCGTCGACGAGATTCCGTGAAAACCATCGTAGAATTCATGGAAGTTGGCATAGGCATACCAAGCCTCGTCGAAGTGCAGCACCTCGACGGCGTCGCCCAATACCTCTTTGATGGCGTCGACATTGTAGCAGAGCCCGTCATAGGTCGAGTTGGTGATCACCATCAGCCGGACCTTGCCGCTGGTCTGCCCGGCAAAGGGGCTTGCGGCAATCTTTTGGGCGATTGATTCCGGCTTAAACTGGTCCTTCGAGATCGGGCCGATGATACCGAGCCCATTGCGCGACGGCGTCATATAGATTGGCGTCGCGCCCGTCATGATCAGAGAATGCAGAATAGACTTGTGGCAGTTGCGATCGCACAGCACGAGATCGCCACGTCCCACCATGCCGTGCCAGATGATCTTGTTGGCTGTCGAGGTACCGCCGACGACAAACATGGTCTCGTCCGTGCCGAAAATACGCGCCGCATTGCGCTCACCCTCGGCGATCGGTCCGACATGATCGAGAAGCGATCCGACACTGCCGACCGATACGGAGATATCGGAACGAAGCGTGTTTTCGCCGAAGAAGGTGTAAAAGAGCTGGCCAACCGGGCTCTTGCGGAAAGCGACGCCACCCCCGTGGCCAGGTGTGTGCCAGGAATAAGCGCCCTCGAGTGTATAAGCCATCAACGCCTTGAACATCGGCGGCGGCAGCCGGTCGAGGTAGTTCCGCGCAGCCTGCGCTATGGCGCGCGCCATGAATTCCGCTGAATCTTCGAACAGCCGGAAGAAGGCATTGGTGTGGCGCAGCACGGTAGCCGGGACGTCTTCCGCAGTCGTGCTGTCGCCGAAGAGGAAGATCGGCAGGCGGTCGTTCCTCTGCCGCTTTGCGGTCAGAACCTCTTCCAGCACCTGCCAGCGCGTAGTCTTGTCCTCGGAGCCGTCGACGGAAATCAACCAGCAGGATTCGGTGTTGAAGATCTGAACGAGCCGGCGCGCATCCTCATAAGACACGCCGGAGACGATCCGGAAGCCTTCTTTTTCGATCGCGGCCGCCAGATCACGCATGCCGCGTCCGGCTGCGTTCTTGCCATCAAAATCCTCGTCGATAACGGCTATCGGAAATGCCATCTGGAATTCCATGCATTCCTCCAGAAACCGGGGGTCAAAGACTGTGGCCGCCATGCAGCGGCGTGCATCTCAGTTTGGAGGATCGTACATGACGCGTGGAGCAGCGTCGTTGATTGCAATCAACGTGAAGCGAAGCATTTCGATATCAGCAGGGAGCGACAATGCCTGACAACGGCTACTCTGCCCATTCCGCGTCGGCGGTGAAGGCGATCGTCAGCCAACGGTTGGCGCTCTCGTCCCCGATCGCCTTCCCTATGTCGTCTCTCAGCGCGTCCCATTCCTCCACGGTCTTCGGAGGAAGCCCTTCGGGCACGATGAAGTAGAGTTCGATCTGCGTTGCTCGGCCGACCCGGGCCACATAGGCGCGGTGAGAAAGGAAGCCGAGGCGGCCAACCATTTCGGCGGCGACCCGGTCGACATGCTGCTGGAGTTCGACCGGGGCAATCAGCAGAATTTCGCTCAGCGCCTTCCAGACGGTGCCGATCGGAAGCGGGATCATGACCAGGCAGACCAACGTCAGGACAAGCGGATCCATATAGCTGGCAAGCCAAGCGGCTTGCGTCTCCTGCACGGCAATGCCGACGAGGAACGCGAGAAGCAAGGCAAACGCAATGCCGCCCGACATGATCCAGGCCTTGATGTCGAGCGAGACGAAATCGGAGTTGATCCGGCGGTTCAGCCGGATGCCGAGGACGGCCATGATCACGCAGACAAGCAGGGTCGCCGCGGAATAGGCGACCGCCATGCCGAAGCGCAGTTCATGGCCGCCGCTCAAGATGCTGATGATGGCGCTGATCAGCGCATAGACCCCGACCGTCATCAGCAGGCAGCCATTGAGCATGAGGACTATCGGCTCCAGATGCCAGAAGCCCATGGTAAAACGGTTTCGAATCCTGCCGGACCGGGCGTCGCTCTTAGTCGATCTTATGATCAGGCTCGAAACCCAGAGCGCAAGCCCGGTCATGGCTGCATCGGCGAGTGAATAGACGCCATCGAAAGCGATCGAGAACGAGCCCGAAAGGATGCCGAAAACGACACCGAGTACGGCAACCACGATGGTCGCAGCGATCGAGATCCGCAAAAATCCCTGTTCGTTCGACATCGCCACCTCCCGCGCGGTCACCGGTCCGCCCATTCTAACGTCTCCGCGCTAATCTTGAAGGCATTCAGCATGGAAGATTCGGAACGATCGGCGACTTTGCATCGACCGAATTGCAGCGCCTAAAGCGCGTCGCATCAAACTTGATTCATGCGACGCGCTTTAGTCCTCTGTTTTTATGCATGTCGTTATCCCGGAACCGCTGCACCCTTCCGGGCGACATGCTTTAGTTTGGATGGAAATCTCGCTTGTGATGGCTATTTGCGAAAGCCAGGGCAGCGGTTAGACAGCCTCATCGCCCAATGGCAGAAGCCTGGCAGTCTCGGCCTACTCCGCTACCGTGGTGGGAGCACGGTGGGCCAGGCTTGCGTCTTCCGCTCGGTCGAGGTGAGCCGCTATACAAACTCGCGATCATCGTCTGGGAGATCATGGGAGGCGGTGCGACCCGCCTCGACCTGACATTCGTGGGGCACGTCAGCGCCGATAATCGTCATTTAGTATAAAAAGTCATGTTGCCGTTGCGTGCCCGTGACACCCACTCGATATCGTTCGGCCCGAGCTTTTTGGTCTTGAGCTGCGCCACGAGCCATTTGTTCGACCGAATTGCGGCTCTGATAGCTGAAACGTGTTCTTCACTCCCTGGTTGTGGGTGTGAACCGGTCTCCGAAAAACCTGCGACCCTGTAGCTCACGATCGTGAATCTTTTGCCGTGATAAGCCCGCACCGCGTCAGGCAAACTCTCACTCCAGTTCATTCTTCGAAATTCGCGTCGATCCTGCTGGGCTTGTATCGGAAGGGTACCGGCGAAAGCAGTCAACGCGGCAACTCCAATGATCACGGCCATCTTCATCTCTTTAACTCCTGAGAACAAAATGTTCCTCGGCGCGAAAGATAGCCCATGCGCAGGAGCCGGGCATTGAGTTCGATCAATGGTGTCCAGGCGAGAGCATGATGAATGGAAAGAGGCCATTCCCGCATGGCCACGCACACTGTTCTAGCGGCAAAGTGGACGGTTGCAGACTACGCATTGAACCGGATTGCGGCGCCTATTGTTTGGGTGGAAGATCATGCCGAGGAACCGCTGTCCGAAAGCGCATCGGCACGGAAAGGAAGATTCTCGGGAGGTCTTCATGACAACGTCGCCAAACGGCAAGAGCCTGGGGCTTGCCGCCTGCACCGCCATCGTGGTCGGAAATATGGTCGGGTCCGGGTTTTATCTTTCCCCGGCTGCCGTCGCGCCCTATGGCAATCTGGCGATCATCGTGTGGATCCTTATGGGTGCCGGTGCGATCTGCCTCGGTCTCACCTTCGCGCGTCTTGCAAGCCTTGTGCCCGCCGTCGGAGGACCCTACGCCTATACGAGAATCGCCTACGGCGATTTCGCAGGCTTTTTGATCGCCTGGGGTTACTGGATCTCCATCTGGACATCGCTGCCCGTCATCGCCATTGCCTTTACCGGAGTGATGGTCGATCTCTTCCCTGCCCTTGGCAATCGCTTCGCCGCGACCGTGCTGACCCTCGGTGTGATCTGGGCGATCGTGCTCGTCAATCTTCGCGGCGTTCATGCAGCCGGCCTCTTCGCGCAGGTTACCACCTATGCCAAGCTGCTCCCGTTCGGTGCGGTCGCCATTATCGGTCTTCTCTATATCGATCCGTCGCATTTCTCCGAATTCAATCCGAGCGGCCAGCCGCTGCTGCAATCGGTCGCGACGCTGGCGCCACTGACGATGTTTGCCTATCTCGGGCTGGAATCGGCGACCGTTCCTGCCGGTGATGTCGAGAACGCCGAGCGCACCATTCCCCGGTCGACGGTGATCGGGATCTCGATCGCCGCCACTCTTTACGTGCTTGGCACCATCGTGGTGATGGGCCTCGTCCCGCGCGAGCAGCTTGTTCATTCGGTAGCACCCTTCTCCCAGGCCGCCGGGATCATGTGGGGGCGCACCGGCGAACTGGCGATCTCTATCGCGGTCCTGATCTCCTCGATCGGAGCGCTCAACGGCTGGACCCTGCTGATGGGCCAGGTTCCGATGGCGGCTGCCCGCGACGGGCTGTTTCCGCCGCTTTTCGCGCGGCTCTCGCCGCGCGGCGTGCCGGCATGGGGCATGGTCATTTCAGCCTCGTTTGCAACGCTTCTGGTGCTGGTTCAAGCGATCGGCTCCGAAGGCTTTGCCGCCGTCTATCGGCTGATGGTCGGGCTGAGCACGATGACCGCCGTCGTTCCCTACGCCTTCTGTTCGCTGGCCAGAACCCTTGTGGCAGGCGTGACGCACGGGCACATGCCAAAGGTCAGCACGATCGAGCTCATCGCCTTTCTCTTTGCGATCTTCACTCTCTATGGCTCCGGCGCCGAGCCGGTGCTTTATGGCCTGGTCCTGCTGATGCTCGGCATCCCCGTCTATGTCTGGCAAAGGCGAAATGCAGCTGGTGCGAGAGACAAAGAGACGGCTCCGAGTGCAGCAACGCACCCGGCGCTCTCGCGATAAGTTGTCATGAAAGATCAATGCATGTCGCCCGGAAGTGTGCAGCGGTTTCGGGATAATGACCATGCATAAGAACAAAAAGCTAAAGCGCGTATCAATCAGATTTGATGCGACGCGCTTCAGTGCCAGCTCAGGCAATCAAAGCCGCTATTGATGATCGTCCCGCGCTCGCCGCGCACCATTCCGGCAATATCGGCAAGCGAGCCAATTGCCGCCGTCCCGCCCGCTGTGCGCGCAAAATGGCAGGCGGCTTCGACCTTGGGACCCATCGATCCAGCCGGGAAGGAGAATTGCTTGAAATCATCGGGGCGGGCGCAATGGATCGCCTTCTCTGACGGTTTGCCCCAGTCGGTGCAGACGGCCTGAGCATCGGTCGCCATGATCAGAAGATCGGCGGAGAGCTCGCGCGCCAGAAGCTCCGAGCATAGATCCTTGTCGATCACCGCCTCGACACCGATCAGCTTCCGGTCACTCCCTTTTTCGTACATCGTCGGGATGCCGCCGCCGCCGGCGCAGATAACGATCGTGCGCTGTTCCAGCAGCCAGCGGACTGGACGAATTTCGAAGATGCGCATGGGCGCCGGCGAGGCAACGACACGCCGCCACTTTTCCCCATCCTGCTTGAAGACCCAGGCCTTTTCGGCGTGCAGCCGGTCCGCTTCCGCCTTCTCATAAACAGGACCGACGAATTTGGTCGGGTTCTGGAAGCCCGGATCGGCGGCATCGACTTCTACCATGGTCAGCAGCGTTGCCAGAGGCTGCTCGAACGGCAGCAGGTTGCCGAGTTCCTGCTCCAGCATGTAACCGATCATGCCCTCGGTTTCAGCGCCGAGAACATCGAGCGGATAGGCTTCCTCCGGTTTATAGGCCGCGCCCTGAAGCGCAAGTAGCCCCACCTGCGGGCCATTTCCGTGCGTTATGACGATCTCATGCTCGCCCGCCAACGGCGCAATCGCATGAGCCGCGGTCCGCGCATTCCGTCTCTGGGCATCGGCAGTCATGGGTTCCCCACGCCGGAGAAGCGCATTGCCGCCTAGCGCTATAACGATCCGCATCCTAATCTCCCAAGGTAGCGACAAGCAGGGCCTTGATCGTGTGCAGGCGATTTTCCGCCTGCTCGAAGGCGACATTGGCCTCGGACTCGAAGACGTCGTCGGTGACCTCAAGGCCGTTGCTCATGCCGTAATCTTCCGCGATCTGCTTGCCCAATACCGTCTCGGTGTCGTGGAAAGCCGGCAGGCAATGCATGAATTTGGTCTGACGATTTCCGGTTGCCTTCATCAAGGCTTCGTTGACCTGATAGGGCGTTAGCAGCTTGATGCGTTCGCGCCACACATCCTTCGGCTCACCCATCGAGACCCAGACGTCGGTGTGAACGAAGTCGACCCCCCGGACCGCCTCATTGGGATCATCAGTGACCAGCAGGCGCGCACCGGACTTCTGCTGCAGGTCCTTGGCGATCGTCATGTACTCGTCGGAGGGCCAGAGCGACTTGGGGCCGCAAATGCGCACATCCATGCCCAGTAGGCAGCCGATGATAAGAAGCGAGTGCCCCATGTTCGAACGCGTGTCGCCCACATAGGCATATTTGATGTCGGCGATCGGCTTGTCGCTGTGCTCGCGCATCGTCATCACGTCGGCGATCATCTGCGTCGGATGATATTCGTCCGTCAGGCCGTTATAGACCGGCACGCCGGCGTAGCGCGCAAGCGTCTCCACGCCGTGCTGGGCGGATCCGCGATATTCGATCGCGTCATACATGCGGCCAAGGACACGCGCCGTGTCCTTGAAGGATTCCTTGTGGCCGATCTGCGAGCCGGATGGATCGAGATAGGTCACGTTGGCGCCCTGGTCCGAGCAGGCGACCTCGAAGGCGCATCTTGTCCGCGTCGAGGTCTTCTCGAAGATTAGGCAGATCTCCTTGCCCTTGAGGTGCTGCTGTTCGGTGCGGGCATATTTGGCACGCTTGAGATCGCGGGCGAGATCGAGGAGGTAGCGGAATTCGCGTGGCGTATAGTCCTGCACGGTCAAAAGCGAGCGATTGCGCAGATTGAAGCTCATTGTCTTGCTCCGTCGGTGTGTTTCATGGGTGAAAACGTCAGTATGCAGGCTCGCGCCAGATGGGGCATGTCATGCAATGCCCTCCACCACGACCACGGCCGAGTTCGGAGCCACGGATGGTAATGACCTCGATCCCTGCCTTACGCAGAAGTGTGTTCGTGTAGGTATTGCGGTCGTAGGCGACGACGACGCCGGGCTCGAGTGCGACGACATTGTTGCCGTCGTCCCATTGTTCGCGCTCCGCCTGGTAGGAATTGCCGCCGGTTTCCACGATGCGCAGTTTCGGCAACTCGAGCGCCTCGCTGACAACATCGAGCATCGACTGACTTTCGGGGTGAATCTCGAATGTTCCGTCGTCATCCCTGGGGTACATGCTGTAGCAGCGGATCTGGTCGACGACCTCGGCAAACAGCGTGACGACATCGCGATCGCAAAAGCTGAAAACGGTGTCGAGGTGCATTGCCGCGCGGCTCTTCGGCATCAGACAGCCGATCACCCTCTTGGCCGCCTTGCTCCTGAACAGGGCCTGCGCCACCTGGCCAACGGCCTGGTAAGTCGTGCGCTCACCCATGCCGATCAGGACCGTGCCGTTGCCGATCGGCATGACATCGCCGCCCTCCATCGAGGCATTGGCGAACTGATTGTCTGAATCGCCCCACCAGATCCGGAAATCGCCACCCAGAAAGATCGGATGAAACTTATAGATCGCCCGCTGGATCAGTGTCTCTGCGCGTCTCGCCGGCCAGAACATCGGGTTGCAGGTCACGCCGCCGTAAATCCAGCAGGAGGGGTCGCGCTGAAACAGCGTGTTCGGGATCGGCGGAATGACGAAATCCGTTTCCGGCAAGGCACTGAGCATCAGCGACTTGGCCTTGACTTCCGGCAGATCGGAGATCGCGATGCCGCCGATCATGAACGCGGCGAGCTGTGTGGCCGGCATCTCGTCAAGCCATGGCCGCATCGCCTCGGCAATCTGCGAGCCGAGTACATTCGGAGTGATGCGTCGGTCCAATATGAAGTCACGTGCCTGCTTGTTGGTCAGCGCCTGGCCAAGCAAGTCGTGGAGTTCGAGAACTTCTACGCCTCTTTCCTGCATCTTCAGCACGAAATCGAAGTGATCTTTCTGAGCCTCATGCACCCATAGGACATCGTCAAAAAGCAGGTCATGGCAGTTGGCAGGCGTCAGGCGCTGATGCGCCAGAGACGGTTTGCAAACCATGACAGTTCTGAGCTTTCCAACCTCCGAGTGAACGCCGAAACCACGCATGTGGCCCTCCCTGCAGCTTTTTGGATCGCGGCGCCGCCGCTGGTTATTGGCCATCACACTATTTGGGCCGGCTCGGTCATGTCATTGATCGCAGACAATCGGTAACGCAGTATGTGGTGGGTGAAGCCAAGGGAATGCGGTCGCATTCACTGGAGGCCCGAAACGACACATCGATAGATTTGCCATACCCGCCAATGGGTGGGGTGAACGTCGAGCACTTCACCCGTCATGGCATTGATCCAGCCACCGGGGAGACGCTGGCAAGGAAAAACCAGCGCATGAACGCCGTCATCGTCGATGACAGCGAGCTCTATATCAAGTTCGAACGGAGCTTCGACAGGCAACCGCCACATCGCCGCGCCCTCCCCCAACGATTCATCGGGTTGACCGGATGCGAGGTGTCATTCAGGCACGCTATTCCACCGGCATGCCTTGCCTCGATCAGCTGCCTATGGCCATCGAATGAACCCGCTATGCGCTGGCATTGCGATAAGACAGCAATCACGCGCCTTGTGTGCGGAGATAGATCCGACCGGCTTTTGGCATCGCTCATTCGAGTAAAAGATCAGGTTGCCATCAGGACAAACGTTCTGATCATTCAACTCCCTCACATGGCCACGTAGCCTTTGCTTCTCACAATAATAGAACAATGAAGCGGACGCATTGAGCCGAATCAATAGGGTCATGGCGAGCGCTAACGACAGGATCGCGTCAAAAGCCCCAAGGAAGAACAATAGAGGCTACGCGATCCTACACCGGTTCCTCATCCAAAGATGGTAGTATTACGCCATCGGTCGAGAAGAACGACGGTCCCAAGGGCCAATGCGTCTCAAAGGGCGGAGGAGACCATCATGTCCATCAAGATGGAGGCACCGCATGTCGTTGCCGAAACCAGTGCCGCCGCCGCGATTGTGGTGGGTCAAGCATGGTCCTTGACGCCGCAACTGCCACACCCCGAGCCGGTGGGCGCTTTGACCGAAGAAGAAGACGGGCTGCGGATGGATTGGATCCGGCAACTCCACGAAGACATGCCGGATGCGGTGTTTTTCATCAGCCATCTCCACGAAATTTCAGCTTGCAACAGGGCTGCGGTCGCATTGTTCGGCTACGAAGAGCGCGAGTTGATTGGCCGCAAGATCGATTTTGTCTGGCGTGCGACACCGAATGTTCAACTCAAGGGACGATGGGGAGACCGCGGCGCAGTGCGTGCCGGCTTGGCGATCACCAAGAGCGGAGCCCAATTCCCGACTGCCTTGACCATCGTCAGAAAGCACGGCGAAAAAGGCTTCTTCACCGCGGCGATTTTCGAGGACTATCAAACCGAGAGCGAGACTTTGCTGCAAGTTCAGGAGCTTCAGCACGAGGTTGCCCGCCTTGCAAGAGTGATTGAATTGGGAGAGATGGCATCCACCCTTGCGCATGAACTTTCCCAGCCACTGTCGTCCATCGCAGCTTATTCCCAAGGCTGCGGCCGCCTCGCCACGGATGGCCCCCGGCGCGACGAAGAACTCCGTGAAGCACTGTTGGAAATCACACAGAATGCGCTCTGGGCAGGTAGTCTTGTCCAGAACATAAGAGAATTCGCCGTGCGCGGCACCTCCGAGCGGAGACCGCAGGAGATGCACGAACTGATCCATCGGGCGATAAGACTCGCGCTTATGGGGTCGCGGCGAAAAGACCTTCATACGAACTTCCAACTCAAGGCAGCGCGGGACGTCGTTCTCGCAGACAGCGTTCAGGTGGTGCAAGTGCTCACAAACCTCCTCCGCAACGCTTTGGAGGCGACGGAGTGTGCCGAGCAGCCCTCTATCGGGATCCGGACGACAGTAGAGAACTTCTCGTCTCTCGTCGTTGAAGTGTCCGACAACGGCTGTGGGATTGCAGCCGAGATGGAAGAGACGTTGTTTCGCCCCTTCGTGAGCGGCAAGCCACATGGCCTCGGTATGGGCCTGGCATTGTGCAAGCGCATTGTTGAAGCGCATGGGGGCCGCATAAGCGCACACAAAGGAAGAGAGAGCGGTTCGATCTTCTCGTTCTCAATTCCGCTGGTGGAGACCAAGACAGATGGCGAACGACCTTACGATCCATCTCGTCGATGACGAGGAGTCGTTGAGACGATCGTTGACATTTTTGCTGGTGTCGGCAGGTTTTGCCGTGCGGGCGCACAGCTGCGCAAACGCGTTTCTGGAGCTTCTGCCCCTTTCGGGTAGAAGCTGCCTGATCACGGACCTGCGCATGCCCGATGTCGACGGCATCGAATTGCTTCAGCGCCTGCATCGGCTGAGTGCGGACGTTCCGGCAATCGTCATTACCGGCCAGGGCGATGTCGGTGCAGCCGTTAACGCGATGAAGGCGGGGGCATCGGATTTCCTGGAAAAACCTCTCGGGGAGGAAGCGCTGATCGCGGCCATCAACCTGGCAATGGGTCAAAGGCGGCAAAGTCACACAATCGTCGATTCCGAGAGCGTCGCGGCGCGTGTTCGTCAGCTCACAGATCGCGAACATCAGGTTCTGACCGGCGTGCTCGACGGCTTGCAGAACAAGATGATCGCCTATCATCTGGGTATCAGCTCGCGTACGGTGGAAGTCCATCGCGCCAACGTGATGGCCAAGATGGGCGCCCGCAATCTGGCGGAACTCATGCGCATGGCCATGACCGTTGACGCGGTTGCGCAGTCGACTGAAACCGGACCGACCTCACCGGTCTGGCCAGCCTACGCTCGATAGGCCAAAACTAACCTTTGCAACTGCAATCTACTCAGCTATGGTGCTTTAGAAGACGCTTATAAATGCGTGATCAAGTCGTGGGGGCGATCATGAGAAACGCAGCAAAGGTCAATCTATTCAGCACGCTTACACCGACCGCTGAGGAAATCTGCAAGCAAGTTCAGCGAATTCTCGGAAGCGAAGAATTTCACGCGCCGAAACGTGGGCGAAATTTCCTGGAGTTTGTTGTCAACGAAACGCTCGCTGGACGAGCAAGCTTCCTGAAGGCATTTACTATTGCAAATGTGGTTTTTGGTCGGGAAGCCTCATTTGACCCGCAGAATGACCCGGTCGTACGCATAGAGGCTGGCCGGATACGAAAAGCCCTGGAACGCTATTATCTCGTCGCAGGCCACGCGGACGCGGTCGTCATAACGGTGCCTAAGGGCGGATACGTGCCGCATTTCGAATATACCCGGGACGCGTCGGTACCGGCGCCACCTCGGAGCGACCCGGAAAACGCGCCTGCCGCAGACCTGGCGGATCAACGACATCCGCTTCAGGAGGGGCAGCCTCCGGCGCTGCCGACCGCTCGCGGCGTCGCAACCGGACTTCTGGCCGTATTCGTGCTTCTTTTCCTCGCGCTTGCCTCGGGACTTTTGGTTGCGCGACATGCCCAGACCAGTTCTCCGCCGTCAGCTGCCTCCATGCCGACGGTCGCTGTCGAGTTTTTTGCAACGAGCAGCTCCGTTGACTCCAGTTTGGATATCGCCCGCGGCCTGAGGGACGACATTATTGGCCAGCTCGCCCAACGCGATGACATCGTCGTCGTCGCCGATCCGTCAAGAAATGATCATACCGCTGTTGCTGACTACGCGCTTCAAGGCAACATCCAGATGGACGGACGCAAGCTGCGCTCGGTTGCAAGGCTGGTGCGCCAAGCAGACGGGGCGGTCATTTGGGCCAGTAATTTCGATGCCGATTATCGCGCTCAAAACAAGCTCGGCATTCAAACAAGTGTCGCCCGGCAAATCGTCGGCGCCATAGCGCAGCCCCATGGCGCCATCTTTCAGGCCGACACAAGTGTGCTCGCCACGCCAATGGAGAAGGGCAACCGGGATGCCTATGTCTGTACCTTGGCCTATCAGAGTTATGTCCAGACGATGACCGCTCAAAGTCATAGCGCTGCACGCGAATGCTTGTGGCAGGCAACCCGGCGAACGCCTGATAGCGCTACATCCTGGGCGCTCTTGTCCATGGTCTACCTTGACGAAATCAGATTTCGCTACAAGCTCGGGACATCGCCCTCTGTCGAATCTCTCGAACTTGCAACCGTTTCGGCCGAACGGGCCGCTTCGCTCGCGCCGCACGATCCCCAGGTGCTGCGGGCAAGTATGCTGGTGAACTTCTTCAGGGGGGATATCGACAAGGCACTGGCGGCCGGGACTGCAGCCTATGCTGCAAATCCGAACGATGTGGAGGTTGCGGGCGAATACGGCCTGCGACTGGCAATGTCCGGAAAATGGCAATCAGGCTGCGAGTTGATATCAGTCGCAATCGACAAAAGTGTCGGCCCCCAAGGCTATTACCAAGGCGGCATGGCGCTCTGCGCATTTATGCGGGGCGATATGGAAGCCGCGGAACGGTGGTCGCGAAAATCCGATCTCGACTGCAGCCCGATGCGTCACCTCGTATTGCTATCCATTCTTGGAGCCGCTGGGAAGATGGATGAAGCCAAGCTGGAACAGGATTGGCTCCATGTCAATGCGCCCGCATTGATGACGAACATCCGCCAGGAGATTTCCCTACGCCTTAAGCGCCCGGAAGATCAGGAGCGGTTTTTTGACGGGCTGCGCGCCGCTGGCGTGGCCGTCAACCTCCCATCGTAAAAATAGCGCGTCCGCCCCAAAATCCGATCACCCGAGAAGACGACGGTAAAGACTCAAAATGCGACGGCTATGGCTCGGAGCCCGAACGGCCCAGCTTGCGGCTGGTTGAAATCTCCTTCGTGATTTGAGCGGCAACCTCATCTTCGACATCGAGAATGGTTTGATCACTGAGGTCGCGATCATATTGATTTGCCCAGACGACCGTGCCATCGGCGCCGTTTATCAGGCGGACATGCAGACGTAGAGCCGCGCCGCCCTCGACAAGAGCACTTCCCTGCAAATTGAAGAGCGGGCCGATAGGCTCCATGCCGGATTGCCCGGGAGCGAGCACGACAAAGTCGTCCACCTTGACGAGCTTGGCGATGAGTTGATCGACCACTCCCTTCGCAAAGTCTGCTCCTTGCGCGGTTGCCCCGAGGGCTGCGAAGGGTTCGACGACAATTCTGGTCTTGCTGTTCAGCATTGACTGGGCAGGAGCTGGCAGCGTCCCCGCCGGCGAGAGGTAGGATGCGAGGGGACGGATGAGGGCGAGAACCGCCATAGCGCCCAACAGGGCCGGAATGCCGATCGGCAGGAGGAGATCTCGATAGGCCAGCGGTCGCTCGTGTCCGGGGGGATTTTCCTTTTTCTCGTAACTTGGCGCAGACACGTCGCCTGGCTTGGAGTCGTTTTCACCGCTCGAAAAGTGCGGAACATAGCCCCCCTTGGGAATGGTGATCCGAATCGGGTCGCTGCCTCCGGAAACGAGATAGTATCGTTCGATTGCGCGACGGATACGCCCCGCTTCGATACGGACAACAGGATCGTTCTGCGCGTCGAAGGAGGCATCGCGTCCGAATACCGCCTGCGCAATCGTAGAGGCCTTGAGCTGCTCGCCGTGCCCATCGAGCGTCTCTTCTACGATATATTGGAGAAAGCGGCGCCCGCGTTCGGGAGCGAGGAATTCCGAACTTGCGAGCATACGATCAAGCTGAGCACGAATGCTTGCGGATTCTTGTCGTGCCTGGCTGTCCCCTCCCTCTTCCGGTGCCATTTAGACCTCCCGCGATACGGCTCTTCAGGGGCAATAGCTTATACACCGGTCCGTGATCGTCTGCTTCCGTAGCAATACGTAAGGGGTATCTCGAATACCGGGACATGCAACGATTGCTTATGCTGCAGCGTCGGATGGGGGACGATGCACATGTTTCAGGCTCAGGCGATCGGAAAATACACGACGGTTCCCGACCACCGCCACAGGGCGGGTTCAGGGGCGGCAAAAGATCAGTCAATAAAATTCAGCGCCGACGAGACGATCTATAGCGAAGGCGAACACGTTATTGCGATCTACCAGGTCGAAGCAGGCGCAGTCCGGATATACCGCCTGACATCGAACGGCCAGCGGCACATCTTATCGTTCTGCGGCAAGGGCGAATGGTTCGGGCTCGAGATCGGAAATGTGCGAACCGATTTTGCAGAAGCCATCTGCGAAACTCGCATAAGACCGTTTCGTACCAATCAGGACGCAGTCGTTCCCATCGATCTTTTGCAGATTGCCCTGACGGGCCTTGCGAAGGCACAGCAAAAACAACTCATCATCAGCGAGCAAAGCGCGCTGAAGCGCCTTGCGGCCTTTGTTCAGGAGATGGTTGACCGTCATCCCGAGGATCCGGAATTCGATATCATGATGTGTCGCAGCGACATTGCCGACTATCTTGGCCTGACGGTTGAAACGGTTGCCCGCTCTTTCACGAAGCTGCGGGAAAAACACATCCTTCGTCTCAACGGCAAATCGCAACGAATTGTCCGGCTTCTCGACCGCGATGCACTCATCGCCTTAACGATTTAGCGAAAGCGGCCATCGCCTAAAGCATGTCGCCCGGAAGTGTGCAGCGGTTCCGGGATAACGACATGCACAAAAACAAAGGCCTAAGGCGCGTCGGATGAATAAAGTTTGATGCGACGCGCTTTGGACCGCAACAAAGGGGATTGAACCATGACAGATGCGTCCCGCAAAAGACCGACCAAGGGATTTGTTGCAGGCTTGATCGGCGCGGCAGCGTTGGGGGCGGTTTCTCAAGTGACCGTCGCCCGCGCCGAGGACGATCCCTTCTCCCAGTTTCCGTTGGTCATCCATTGCAAGTACAATGAGACCTACCATGCGTTTTACATATCGCGGGTCTCCCATGACGGTGTGGCGACTTATGTGGCATCTGATCGGATCGCCGGCACGATCACGCTTGATGGAAAGGCTAAGGCGATCGGTGGGGCGGGAGGCGGCAGCTGTGTCGGCAAGACATTGGTGGAGCTTCGCGCATCGCAACAAGCTTATGATTTGAAACCTTAGAGATGCCGAACGTGTGAGCGGTTTTCGGACGAAATCATGCTCTAACCGATTAATTTAGAACAGGATTCAGACTATGGGCTGACCGGCTTGAAGTCATCCTGTTCCAGCGCGTCTCATCGGCTTTGCCGGCACGCTCACTTAGCCGGCGTCGCCGCGTTTGCCTGCTGCGCACGGATTGCTTGAGCGGCTGCCGCGGCGCCCTTTTCGTCTCCTCCGACCTGCACCGTCGGCTGCGCGAATGCGATCCCGTTGGCCAGGAACACCTCGCGAATTTTGGCATAGGCCTTGCGACGGATATACGTCTGCATACCCGGAACCGTAGTCATGGCGAAGCTCAACACGATGCCGTAGTCGCCGAACTGCTCGACGCCCTTCATTTTCAGCGGCTCGAGGAAGTTCGGCCCGAGTTCCGGATCTTCCACCAGTTCTGCTCCGATCTTCTTGGTCAGCTTGCGCGCCTTGTCTATATCGGTATCGAACCCGACGGTGATCCTGAACTTGTCGATCACCCAGTCCCGGCTCATGTTTTCGACAGCACCCAGTTCGCTGAACGGCACCGTGAACACTGGGCCGCGATGATGGCGCAGACGAACCGAGCGGAGGCTGAAGCTCTCCACCGTTCCCTTGTAATCCTTGGCCTGGATGTATTCGCCCACACGGAAAGCGTCGTCGAGCATGTAGAACACACCGTTAATGATGTCCTTAACCAAAGTCTGTGAGCCAAAACCGATGGCCACACCGAAGATGCCCGCTCCCGCGATCAACGGACCGATCTGTACACCCAATTGCGCCAGCACGATCAGTCCCGCCATGACCGCAACAGCGACGGCCAGTGCGTTGCGAAAAATCGGAAGAAGCGTACGGAACCGCGCACGTCGGGCCGCGTCCGCCGGCGCGAGCGATGTCGTGCCGGTCGATACGCGCAACGTTCGGTCGATCCAGCCCCGTGCCATCTGCCAGAGAAGGTCGGCAACCACGAGGATGAGAACGCTTTTCAGGCCGCCGTAAAAAAACGCGGCGATCATCGGGTCGCGCTGACCCAGCGTGTCCGGATTGAGATGCCAGACAAGCGCCAGCCATCCCACGGCGAGGACGAGAACCGCGGCGCGTGCCCCTCGCGCGACCAAGATGCCGTGCAGGCTACCGGGATCGCTGGTGAAGGATAGCGCCAGGCGACCGACGGCGTTCAGGATTCCCGGCAACACCAGCGCGTAGATGCCGATCCAGAAGAGGCCTCTCATATTGAGACACCAGACGAGCCACAGGACGACGAGGTAGGCCGTTATCGCCACTTTCCAGGCGCGGCCTCCCTCCCAGATCGACCATGCTGCCTCGATCGCAAGCAGCAGTCCAACCACCGAGAAGCAGTAGCTGATAGCATAGCTGATCTCAGGGGAAACGCCGAGTGGCTCGCCGACGGCCGCGGTGGCGAGCGCAAAACAAATGAGCCCGGACAGGACCAACAGCCTCCTGCGCAGGGCGGAACGCATTGCCGCCACGGACAGGAGCGCGGCGGCCAATCGAAACAGGATAAACGCCGAGAGATAAGCAAGAAGCGTCACACGTGCGAGTGGCGGCCAGTCGATCGCGAAAAATACGATACCCATCGCTCCGGCGAAGATGCCGATCGGGATAAGCCGGCCAAGCAATGCCTCGCGGCGCGCGGCAAACCTGCGATACACCGCCTCGGCGGCGAGACCGAAAGCGACCAAGCCGCCGAATATCACGAATACCGGCGCATAGCCCCTGCTGGCGGCTTCGCGCCTTGCTCTCGTCGCCGCCGCCGTCACTTCCGCCGGTATCGCAGGTATCGCCGAAAGGATCTGGTTCACCCGCAGCCGCGCCCCAGCCTCCCACTTGGCCAAGGCCGAATTGCCCGCCGGTGAAACGGGTGTCGCAAGCTCGCTCTGCTTGCGGCTATCGAGCCAGGCCTTTACGTCCGGATCCTGCAGCAGGCGAACGAGTTCGTCGATTTTCTGCTGCGGTTCCGCCAGTGGAGTCTGCGCCCATGCATTTAACGCGAAGAGAAAAACGGCGATGAAGGAAAGAAGCCATCTCAACCTGGAACTCCTCACTGCGTCAGCGTTTGTTGCTTCAGGTCGCCGTCGAGTGTCTCCTTAGCGGATAGTGGGGGTCTCTTCTGTATGACGGGCTGCTCGATGATCTCAATCGGTGCCGCGACCGCGGTAGCGGCAACGGTGCCGATATTGGTCACCGTTCCGCCGACGACGGCCGTAATGCCTTGGCCCAATGTGACCTTGGAATCGGTAAGGGTCTGGCCGGTCATGAGGCGCTGACCGATGAGTTGGACAATCTCGGGACTTTCGGCGAATTTGCCATGGTTTAGACTGTCGTTGCTCTTCACCTTCGTCAGGTCGATGGCGGTGATGCCGGCTTTTTCCAGCTTCGAGCGGTAGGGCTCTTCGGCCGGATTGATCGCGCCGAGACGGGAGACGCGTCCCGTGATGAAGCTGGAGATCGCAAGCGCCTTGTCATCCTGAGAGACGAAGATCGTGAATTTTGGACGTGGCTCGCCCATCTCCACATATTGTTTGGCGAAGACCTGGATGTCGATGTCAGGCGAGGCCAGTATGACATTGTGGATCTTCGAATTGACGTGGCCGTCGCGTATCCCCATCTGCCGCAGAGATTCCATGGCAAGCCAAGTCCCCATCGAATGGGCCATGATGGTGATGTCCTTGACGTTGGGATCAGCTGCCAGCGTGCGCAGTGCCTGCTCCAGCGCCGTACGCGAATAGTTCGTACTTTCCTTGTCGTATTCGTAGGCGGTGATCTCCGCTCGCGACGGCCAGGTGAACAAGACCGGCGTCGCCTGCATCTTGCTATCGTGGACGATCTGCGCCAGCCGGAAAACCGAATCCTCATAGGTGTTGTTGAAGCCGTGAACGAAGACGAGCGCATGTCCGCCGTTCACATGCTGCCGGAACCAGACGCGGCCTTGTGCCACCGTGTCGATCTGCTGAACACTGGTCACGGCAAAGTCGGTGGCAGGATTCGGAGGAAGGCGCTTTGGCCACTGCACGGTGCCGACTTCGCGCTTTGCCGGGATAGAAATCGAGATCTGGGTCAGATGCGGTTTGGGACTGCGCTCGCCGTTGAAGAGCGTGGCGGGGCTTCCCGAAGGCTCGCGCGTGGTCGCGACCAGCATGTCGACCCTAGCTGTCGGGGGCATCGACGATGACGTTGAAACCGGTGTCATCACGCCGCCCGGATGCCCGCAACTCGTCAGAAGAAGAAAAAGAGCCACACCACATTTTGCCATGCACGCATCCACGCATCCTGCGATCGCTCAGGAGGAAGCTTTCCGAGCCCAAACACTAGCAGGCTGACCATGCCGACACCTGTAGCATCACGTAATATCTGTAGGTTTTCCGATGATCAGCCATGGTCTCAGCTTTCCGAATTGCCGGATCCCGACCGCAGATGCTTGCGCCTCTACCGAAGGGGACGGCGACCAATGAGAACTGCGCAATTGCCGGTCGCGATCGCTGGGATGGCCTTATCAGCGGGAACGAAATCCAGACGCCATGGTTAAGCCCTGGAGCGGCGCCTCGTCCCGGGAGCCGCGCGAGGAGATGTAGCCGAGGAGGATGTTGTGAATGTCCTGATGTTCAACAGAGTGAGAAACAGTCACGACGGTCCCGATGCCCCTTTCGTGACCACGGACGGTGATAATCGGAAGCTCTACAGGTTCGCTCTGCAATACGATATGGACGGCAAAAGCTGGGCGACTGAAATATGGGCCTATTCCTCTCAAGATGCCGAAGAGCGCGTGGCCGCGATGCGCCGATCGCTGACGATGTGCGGCCAACTTTACGGCGAGGTGGAAGTTTAAAGCCCCGAGGTGCTTCGGCATCTCCGATCATGATCAACGAAGATATTCGTCTGTCTCCAGCCCTTCGGCCGGCTGAAAGCGTCAATCTCGTGGAAAATCGGTCGATCGATCACAACGATGCGGTTTGTCCGGTATCGTACAGCAACGAAGAGCGCGCACACCGCTTTCCTTCTTATTACGGGAGGAAAAAATGAAGCGCTCGTTCCCAACAAGCTCAGCGTCGCATTGCAAAACAACGTCCGCCATTGAGTCGGAGATCGTCCAGTTGACGCCGGCGTTACGTGCATTTGCCCGGAGGTTCCTGCGCAGCGAGGACGACATCGATGATCTCGTGCAGGAAACGCTGCTGAAGGCATTGAACTCGCGACACCTCTATAAGCCCGACACCTCTCTCAAATCCTGGCTGTTCACAATCCTGCGAAACACATTTTGCACCAACTACCGCCGACAGAAACGCGAGCCGACCGCAATGGACGCGGCCATGGAACAAGTCGCGATTGCGCCCAGCCAGGAATGGGCGCTGCGGGAGCGGGAGCTGCAACGAGCACTCGTGCAACTTCCAGACGACAGGCGCCGGGCACTGATATTGGTGGCGACCGGAACGAGTTACGAGGACGCTGCAAGGCTGTGCGGTTGCCGGATCGGCACGTTGAAAAGCCGTGTAAGCCGGGCACGCGGGTCCTTGCTCTCGATGCTCGGAAACAACCTCATCGACTGATCGTCTTTGCGCCGGCAACAATTCCGCCGACAACATCGTCGGCTGGATCGTCGCGCCCCAGATCTATTCTCCCAAGACAGCGATGCCGGCCACCGGAATATCCGAGAAGGAAGCGCGTGACCTCGCGGCCTATCTCGATGCCGCGAGCAGTGATTGGCCGTTTCCTAAGCTCGTTAATAAGCGCATGATCATCGCTGGGAGAGAAGGACATTGAGATGGACAGAGGTATGGTGGAGAAACATCTGCAGCAGGCACGAGAGCATGTGGCGCTAGGAGGACAGCACATCGCTCGGCAGCGCGAGATCGTGGCTGAGATGACCGACCGCGGCTCCGACGCGAAAGAAGCGCAACGACTCCTGGTGATTTTTGAAGAGTCGCAGGTCATGCATGTTGCTCACCTTGATAGGCTTAAGGCCGAGTTGCTTGCCCTGCGATGAAAAGCATGGGCCCCGGTATAAGCTGGGTCGAACCGTTGCGGTAATTGTCGACGGATCAGCAGAGGATTTCGGTCCATAGCGGACCACGCGGCTACGCCTGTCGTGAGGTATCGATAGCAATTTGCAACGCTTCCAACAGCCGCGTCATATCGATGGGTTTGGCACAGCAGCCAATTAATTTGAACCGCGCCGGCAAAACAGAGGCGTCGTAGCCGGTCGTGAACACGAAGGGAACATGGAGTTCCAGAAGCCTGTCGGCAACCGGGTATACCGGCTCACCATGCAGGTTGACGTCCAAGACCGCTGCGTCAAGAACATCCGATACGGCCAGCAGCTCAATCGCATGTTCCAGAGATTGCGCCGGGCCAATGACGATGGCCCCTGCGTCAGCCAGCTCCAGGGATAGGTCTTCCGCCAGCATGAATTCGTCCTCGACCACAAGCACGCGGTATCCGACGAGCATCCGTTCAGCCATGACCATCATCCTCGACCAGGTTGCTGAGGTAAACAGGGATTGCGATCGTGCAATGGACTCCATCCTTACCAAGAACATAGGACGTCTTCGCATCGAGCTGGTAGGGCAGCGCGCGTTCGATCAGTTCACGACCTTGGCCGCCCCCTTGCGGTCCGGAATCGGCGGGCGACATCTTCACCCGGCTCTCCCGCCAATCGACATGCAGCCATGGCTTGCCGCTTTCGCCTTGTTGCTCGACACGCCAAACGATCGCCAGATGCGCCTGCGGTTGGCTAAGCGCTCCGTATTTGGCGGCATTGGTGCCAAGCTCGTGCATCGCCAATGCCATCGTCTGGACAGTCGTCGAGCGAAGCCTGACACCTTCCGGACCTTGCAAGGTAACCCGGCTCGTCTCGCCTCCCGGCACACCGTGGGCTGCCAGTTCGGAGCGGATGAGCTGATCGAAGGTGATACGATCCCCCTCCTGTAGCCGCGACAAGAAGCCCTGCACCCGCGCCAGCACATCCAGCCGGTCGCGGAACTTCTTGTGGAAATCCGCCAGATCGGTGCTGGTACGCATGGTCTTGTCGGCTATCGACCGGACGACGGCCATGAGGTTGCGCGTGCGGTGCTGAAGCTCGGCGACGAGGACTTTCATACGGTCGGCAGAGGCCTTTTCATCGGTGATATCGCGGCCGATACCACCGATCTGCGTGAAATTTCCTTCCTCTCCGAAAAGCGGGAACTCGGCGTTACGCAACCATCGGATTTCGTGGTCAGAGGCGCGCCTGATGCGGTACTCGTATTCCGCACGCTCGCCGTTTCGCACGCGACGAATCTCGGAGAGCGCCTGTTCCCGGTCTTCAGGGATGATCAACTCCGCCCAGCTGCGGAAATTGTTGTCCGTCACGGCCTGCTGGCGCTCGACACCATAGATGGTCTCGAAAGCCGGCGCGAGGTAGTTCCATTGCAGCGTCTCCGCGTCGCGGATCCACAACACGTCGGAAGAGGCTTCGCCAAACAGGCGGAACTGCTCCTCCTCCTGCCACAAAGCTGCCTGTGCTTGTTTCCGTGCCGAGATGTCGATGCAGAACTCAGCGATCGTGCCGTCGCCAAGATCGCGCCCGGCAAACAACATCCAGCGACGCGCACCATCGGCTAAGAAATACTCCTTTTCATATGGCCCCATGCGGCCAGTCTCTTTCAAAGCTGCCATCTGGGCTTCGGTCTCGGCAATGTGCTCCTCCGGGGTCAGCCGGCGCCAGTGCAGCTCTGCGCGCTCCATTTGTGACCGACTGTACCCGGACATCTTCAAGAACACTTCATTCGCGTCGAAGATGACACCGTCCTCATTTAGAAAAACCACGCCGACCGCATCTGTCTCCAGAACGCGCTGCAGGCGTTCCTCGCTGCGTCGAAGCGCCATCTCCGCCTCGTAGGTCCCCGTCAGATCTGTGAAGGTGACGACAGCTCCGCTGATATAATTATCGACGCTGCGATACGGCAGCGCGCGCGCGGCGTAATGCCGGTTGTCCGTGGGGTCGCTGACCTTCCGGTCCACGGGCATCAGCGTTCTGAGGACAAGTCGAACATCGTCCAGCAGTTCCGGATAAGCCACGCGCGATACGACATGATCCAGCGGTCGCCCGACATCCGTGTCAAGCAGATGGAATATTTCGGTTGCCGCCGGCGTGAAGCTTCTGACGCGCAGATCGTTGTCGAGGAAAACAGTAGCGATCTGGGTCGCCTCGAGCAGGTTCTTCAAGTCCGAATTCGCGCGGTCAAGTTCGGTGACACGATGGGCCAGTTCGCCGTTGACGGTCTGCAGTTCCTCGTTGACAGATTGCAGTTCTTCCTTCGAGGTTTCCATCTCCTCGTTGGCAGACTGCAGTTCTTCGTTGATCGACTGATATTCTTCGTTGGACGATTTGAGCTCTTCGTTTGTGGATTCGAGTTCCTCGATGGTCGCCTGAAGCCGGTCGCGCGTAAGGCGCAAATCAGTCTCGAGACGCTGGACATGCTCTTCGCTCGTCAGCCGTCCTCCGTCGGGCGCCGTCCCCTCAGCCACCTGCCCTGCGTCTTGAAACAGCACCATCAGCGAGGTGACGTCGCCGCTGCCGAGAGGTTCGACGATTATATTGACGGCGTAGGTGCGATCGTCCTGGCGCAACAGCACCCTCGGAACTTCGACCTTGACGGCTTCCGTCGTGGCACGCTGCAAGGCGGAGCGCATATCGAGCCGAAGATCGCGATGAGCAAGGCTCAGGAGGTTGAGTGTCGCCATTCCCGATGCCGGTTCGAGATAGCGGCCTGTGCGTCCTGAGAAGTGGAGAACATCATAGTGCGAATCGACGACCACATAGGCTGGGGCGAAGCGCTCTGCTACGACCTCTGCTTGCCGGCTGATGGTTACCGACAGCCGGCCGGTCTGCAGCATGGGAGCTGGTGCCGAGAACGGATGGTCGGGGCTGCGCGGACGTGGACTGAGCGGGAAGTCCGGAATGATCCGGGTTGCCGTTTCCAGCCTTCGAAACAGGCGGTTTTTGCGGTCGACGGGTGCAAAAAGCTTGGCGTGGCGTGTAACATTCTCCGAGGAACCCAAAAACAGAATGCCGCTCGGCCTAAGCGCAAAGTGGAATATCGGCATGACCCTGTTTTGTAATTCGTTGTCGAGATAGATCAGCAGGTTTCTACAAGACAGGATGTCGATGCGGGAAAATGGTGCATCCTTGACGATGTTGTGAGGAGAGAAGATGCACATCTCCCGCAATTCCTTGACGACACAATAGGTATCGCCTTCTCGCACGAACCAGCGAGCGAGCCGCTCTGGCTGGACCTGGGATGTTATCGCAGCGGAATAGCGCCCGGCGCGCGCAATTCCCAGTGCGCGGGCGTCGAGATCCGTCGCGAATATCTGCACTTCCGGGGGATAATCCATGGTGGCCACATGTTCGCGCAGCAGCATTGCGATTGAGTAGGCTTCTTCGCCGGTGGCGCAACCCAGCACCCAGACGCGCACCTGGTCGGTCGGCTCCTTGCCCTCGAACAGCCTCGGAATCTCGCGCTCAAGGGCATCGAACTCGCTCGGATCCCTAAAAAACTGCGTGACGCCGATCAGCAGGTCCTGAAAGAGGTTCTGTACCTCCTCACGGCTAGCGCGCAATCGCTCGATGTAGGTGTCGATGCTGACGATCTGCAGCACCTGCATGCGCCGTTGGACGCGCCGCGTGAATGTCCCGCGCTTGTATCCGTGGAAGTCATGGCTGGTGACATTGCGAAGAACGGTGGCAATCTGGGTAATCTGCGCCTCGATGGCGCCGGACGCTTCCTCGTCCAGACCAGCCTCTTCTTCCTCGATAACATTGCTCGCATAAAGCGCGATCTGCGTTGCGATGCTCTGGGCCGGCAGACGCAGGTCCGCGATCGCCACTGCTCCTCTGCCTTCCTCGAGAGATCCACTTTCTCCATCGCTTATCTCCACGATCGAGAGGCCGCCAAACTTCTTGGTTGCCGCGACCCCAGCCGTGCCGTCATTGTCAAGCCCGCTCAGGATCACAGCAATCGCGCGCTCGTGGGCATGTTCTGCCAGCGAGATCAGCATGGTATCGACCGTGCCACGATGTCCGACGGGTTCAGAGGCCGGCCGGACGCGGATATGACCGTCTTCGAGGGTCATCATGTCGTCGGAGCCACCGATATAGATATGGTCATGAAGGATCCGCTCTCCATCGGCTGCGACCGTCACCGCCAGTCGCTCCTGCCTCCCCAGCGTTTCGAGCACGGTCGCGGCGCTAAGACCCTCCTGCTGGTAAACTGCCACAAGGTAGGATGCGCCGAGGCCCACGCCAATCTCGGAGAATATCTGCTCGAGCGAGCGAAGCGACTGCGCTGAAACCGCGATACCGACGATCACGAGCGGTTGTTCGTGCTGAACCCGTTCAGGTGCGCTTGCCTGTTGCACCATATCTTCCTGTTCGTCGTACGCCATCATCGATCCATGTCTCTGTTCCACCGACTTAAAACGTTCGGCTCGGCACAAAGATACACCTTTATCAGAAGTCTTGAAAACGTGCCGCGCGGCCGAGGCGCGAAGACGTCAAGGCAGCGTCGCGCAGGGTCGCGGAATAGCGCCGATATTCTGCAGCTCTTGCCTCATAGAGTTCAGCGACGGTGGTCCGGCCGGTATCACGCGCGTCCCGAGCCATGCGCTCAACGAGGGTCACCCGCTCCTCCATGACCCGCATCGCAATCCTGATCGCCTCGTCCAGCTCATCGATGTGCCCCGCCAGCGCGTCAGCGGTATAGGCGTGGCCGATCTGACACCGAAACCGCAACGGCCGGGAACCGCGAACCTCCGAAAGCACGCCATGGCAATCCGGGCAAGTCATAGCAATTGGTGACGCGATCTTGCGAAGTTCGGCGCTGCCAGTTTGTCCACCCGCCGCGATTTCGACTTCGAGCCGCAACTCGTCGGACGGCAAATCAAGACTCGGCCCCGCTTCGCTTCCCGCGAGGTCGGTAAGAAACCTGCCGAGATCAGCCGCCGCGGCCACATGATCGACCTCTACGGCTTCAAGCGCCGCAAGCGGCATCTGATCCGCCACCGCATCGAGCGGGTGCTGCACCACGGCCGTGCCGCCATTGGATTTGATCGCATGAAGCCCTGCCGCGCCGTCATTGAGCATCCCGGTCAGGACGAGCCCCACCACGCGTGGTCCGAATGACAGGGCAGCAGAGCGAAACATCGGATCAATCGAGGGCCGGGCCATGTTTTCCCGTGGGCCGGCTCCGAACATGATCGTTTCGCCCATGAGCAGCAGGTGGCGGTCGGGTGCAGCGAGATAGACGTGTCCGCGCTCGATCGGCTGGCCGTCAACCGCCTGCGTCACCGGAAGCTTGGATCTCGCCGCTAGCATCTCCGGCAAAAAACCGGGTGAGTTTGAAGGAATGTGGGTACTGACGAAGACAGTTGCCGGAAGGTCAGCAGGTAGATCAGCGACCAGGGTCTTGAGCACAGCTCCACTCCCCGTCGAACCGCCGATAGCAATGATATCCTTGGTCGCGCTTGATGACATGACCTTTGACCTTTCAAGATCATGCTCAACAGTCGGCGAGGCCTCATGGTTCCGCGTCGTACGCAGACAGTCCTAATTGTTCTTCCACATAGCAGCTCAACCGCGGAACCCTGCACCTGCGGCCGGGCTGTCGGTAGATGGGTCGACCGCGCGTCTCAGCAGATTCAAGACAGCTCCATACGGCGAGACGATCAGTTAAGCTTTTCGAACCCGCCGGGTGGACCAAAGAGTGCGACGGCGATCTGCTCGAGTTCAGTTGGTTTTTCGCAGAGCGCAAACCCCTTGTACTTTACTGGGATGTGGGAGGGGTCGTAGCCGGTAGCAAAGACGAAGTTGATGTCACGCGCCTCCAATTCATCGGCGACGGCAAATACAAGCTCGTCACCAAGGTAGACGTCGAGGATCGCTGCGTCGATGTGTTCCCGGTCGATAAGGTCGAGGGCGCGGCCAACGTTTGACGTCGGACCTACCACGATTGCCCCAAGATCCTCCAGCGTCCGGCGAGTCTCGTCAGCCAGAAAATATTCGTCTTCAACGATCAGGATGCGCTTTCCCGAAAAGAGTCTCGTTTGATTGCTATTTTCCACCGGGCACCTTTCCAACGAGGCGGGATTCGAAGAGCAGATAGATGCGTCCTGCGAACACAAGGAATTGGTTCATGATCTGGCTCCTTCGCCTGTCAAACTATAACTTGAGGCAAAAGTTGCGCCCCACGGCAGGTTTAAACGCTGCGACGAGGTGCTCACCGCTCATAGGAATATAGGCTTTATTTTCGTCCTTAAAGTTTTCGGGATTGAAAAGCGGGGATATGATTGGCCGAGTTCATCGAAATGTTCTCGGCGCCGCGCAATGAGAAACCCATCAGGCGCTCGTATTCCGCCTCGGGGATGCCGTAAGAACCATGGGCCTTCAGAACAAGCCCGTCCCGATCGACGACGATGACCTTTCCTCGTACGGATCTGATGAGCTTTTCGCCTTCCAGAACGTGGAGCGCGCCCGTCACTCCGGAACGCCGGACGCCGAGCATGAAAGACATATATTGATGGGTCAGATTCAGCACTTGGCTGTCGGCGCGATCATTGAGCATGAGCAGCCAGCGCGCCAGCCTCTGCTCTATGGAATATCGGCCATTAGCCAAGGCCGTATAGCTGATCTGGATTCCGAGCGACCGCGAAAATGACGATGAAAGAGATCGCAACTGCGGCGCCTTCTGCGTGAGACGAAGAAAGCTGTCGACATCGATGCGCTGGGCAGTTCCCTCGATCTGCACCATCATAGCGTAAGGCGTGCGCCAATCGCCTTCCAACAATCCGGTACCGGTAACGCCTTCACGCCCGATCAGACCGGCCTCTACTTGTGCGCCATCGAGGGACAAGGCGATCAGCGATACAATCCCGGCTTCGACGAAGGAGACTGCCGTTATCTCTCCAAACTGCCGTTCAAGGATCTCGCCTTGAACCAGCCGAATCGATTTCAGATGCGGCTGGATGACATCACTTTCACGGGACGAAAGCGCGGAAAGAATGAGATTTTTGTGGTCGCCCGATGCCTTCTCCGCCGGGCCTCGGCAGTTGGAAAGGGCTTCGAAAATCGCGCTCTTGTCCAGCGGCTTTTCCACGAAGATCCGATCCGCAAATCGCGGAGGAACGACGTCCCGGCTGTAGCCGGTTGCAAAGAAAAAGGGGATATTGCGCTTCGATAGCTCATCGGCGACAGGGAACACCATCGTTCCACTAAGATTGATGTCCAAGACCGCAACGTCAATTTGGGAACCGTCGTCAATATAATTCAGGGCTTGCTGGACGTTGGGTGCAGGCCCGATGATCTTCATTCCGGCTTCTGACAGCTTGGACGCGAGGTCGCTCGCAAGGACGTAGTCGTCCTCAACGACCAGGGCCACCCGCGCGGGCTTGTTGAAAGCCGTATTCATGCCGCTTGCCTCCTAACGTCATGTTCTGCTGCAGGCGAAAACGTTTGGGTTATCGACCTGTTCCAAATCGACCCCAAAGCGCCATTCCCAACATCGCGATCGACGGTGGCGCCACAGGACGCGAAGATCGTTCGGGTTGGAACTCCGGTTTCCAATAACCATTATCGCGAGGGATGGGTGTCGGGCCGCGCCGGCACCTCGTCGATCAACGCTGCGTTCGTCGCAGGGCCATGCGATCGGCAACCAGATGCGCAGCCGCGGCGAAGGCCGCATCTTGCCGACGGGCTCGATCGCCGGTCTCATGCCCGGCTCCGCCGTCTATAACGGCACCAAGGCCTTCATCAACAGTTTCTCTTTTGCCTTGCGCGAAGAACTGAAGGGATCCGGCGCGACCGTCAGCTGCCTCATGCCGGGCGCGACGGAGACCGAGTTCTTCAAGCGGGCCGATCTCATGGGTACTGCGATCGGCCAGGCGAAGAAGGATGACGCGGATGACGATGCGCGGATGCCAACGTCGCGCGGCAAGCATTCTGTCCCATCAGCATTCGGTTCGGGCACGAAATAAGAGCAAGTTTCTGGGGCGGCGCTGCGATCCGGTCCCGCGTCGCCATCCGTCCAGCAATTTAGTCGCGCTCGACGAATTTGTTGAATCGGCTGATCATCCCGTCCTTGGTCTTGTCCTGGTAGAGAAAAGCCAGCTTGTTCTGGTCGAAGATCTTGAAGAATTCATCCCAACCGATCCCGTCGAATTCCTCTTCTTTTTCTCCGAAATCGATGCGCAGCACGCCGCCTTTACCGCCGGCGCGGATAACCGCCGGCTTACCGTCCCTTTTCTCCGCCCATTTCTGGATCGCCTTGTGGTCCGTCGTCGTCTCGGAACTGCTCATTGCTGCCTCCATCTGTTGTTTTGTATTCGGCATATGATCGTCGGGTCGTCACAGCAGCGGTTGCCTTTGCTTCCAGTCGCGATATGGCGCGAGCAGTTCGCCGGGATAGCGCCGCTCGATCTCGCTTTCGGTCAAAACAATCCGGGGAAGGATCTCTTGCGCCGCATCGTCCCCGGCAGCTTCGCTGGCGCTTTCCAGCTCGCTCATGGTCATAAACACCTCGTCGTCGGTCATCACCTCAAGGCGGGAGGCAAGGTCGTCGACCGGTTCGTTGATGAGTGGGTTCGTGGACACTGACGCCTCATCGGAACGGAATTTCCTAGTTTGCATAGGCCTGTCGAACTTCGCTCTTCACACTAAGTTCCCCACATGGACCGAGCAGCGCATCGGAATGACGAGGCTCTCCCGTTGTTTCCATTCTTCTGCCCGGCCGAGAAGCTTGCCCCTAGCCACAACGCCGACAGTGGAGCTGATCCATGGATATGACGCAAATCCGAGACCGCATGGTGGAGCACCAGCTGACGCGTCGCGGCATTCGCGATCGAAGCGTCACCGAGGCGATGCGCACGGTGCCGCGCGAAAAATTCGTTGCTCCAGGTTTCGAGGAATTCGCCTATGAGGATGCGCCGCTGTCGATCGGCGAGGGCCAGACGATTTCGCAGCCCTTCATCGTGGCACTGATGCTCGAAAAGGCCAGTCTGGATGCCGGCGACAAGGTGCTCGAGGTCGGAACGGGCTCCGGCTACGCTTCAGCCCTCATGAGCCGAATAGCAAGGCAGGTCTATTCCATCGAGCGCCATGAAAGGCTGGCGCTTCTGGCCAGGGAACGGTTCGATCAGCTCGGATACCACAATATTGACGTTCGCGTCGGTGATGGCAGCAAGGGCTGGCCGGAAGCCGCCCCATTCGATGCCATTATCGTTTCTGCGGCAGCACCCGAGGTGCCGTCCGCCTTGAAGGAGCAGTTGGACCTCGGAGGGCGGCTTATCATCCCGGTCGGCCGCAGCGAAGAGCAGCGCTTGAGACGCATCATGCGCACCGGGGCCGCCCAGTTCGAGGAGGAAGATCTCGGCGGGGTGGTCTTCGTTCCCCTGATCGGCGAAGACGCCTGGACTGCTGCACATCCGAGGTACACGGCGACGGTCCCGGTATCGCCGGGAACTCTTGCGTCCGGCCCCGGTTCTCTGCGAAACGCACAGGGAGAGGGCATGGGAGAGATAAGCAAATCGCCGGCGCTACCCGAAGGCATGCTCGACCATACCGAGTTCCAGCAACGATTCTGGGCAGTTCAACGTATTTCGTGGATCGTGTTCACGCTTCTTCTGGTGATCTGCTTGCTGCTTTACTTGGAACAGGCGGCCCTCGGGACGATTTCAACAAGCAATATCACTCGGACAAGGAAGCCGCCGCCCACGAAGACGCCGCCGATCTCTTCAAGCGCTAATGCGACGAAGGGGACAATCCCAAGCTGAAGGCATGGGCCGCAAGCACACCTGGATGGGGAATGATCAAATGCCGTAGAAACGACGAGGCCGACGACGCACTGCCCCTCCCACCCTGGGGCATTGCTCGAGGAAATCATCCCGGCAACGGCAAAGACCAAGGTGGAAATCGCCCATCTGCTAGATCCTCAGAAGGACAGGTCGAGCGCCCTGCCCTCGAACAGACGGTCGCGGGAGCCTTCGAGATGCGCCTTCATCAGCCTTTGCGCATCGTCAGCCCGGCCATCGGCGATCGCTTTGTAGATGGCGTTATGCTCTTCATAGACCTGTTCCAGCCCTTGGCGAGGGCCAAGCAGGGAGAGGCCGTGGAGATGCATGCCGACGGCGATATGCGCCTTCAGCGCGTCGATCGAAGCGGTATAATAATGATTGTTTGCAGCCTCAGTTACCGCGCGATGGAAGATGAAATCGGCATCGGTGCGGTGCAACTGATGGCTGGTCGCCTCGCGCAGATCCGCAAGGGCGCCGGCGATTTTCTGGATCGCCGATTCATTGCGGCGCTTGGCGGCGAAATAGGCGGCGGCCGGCTCGATGGTCAGGCGGAATTCGTAGCAGCGCTGAATATCGGCGATCGTCTTGACCGGCGAATAGGCAAGCTGCGTCGTCGGCGACCCATGGGCGCTGACGAAGGTGCCAGCGCCCTGCCGGGCATAGACCATGCCCTGATCGCGCAGGCGGGCCAGCGCATCGCGGACGATCGGCCTGGAAACACCGAGCATCGAGGCAAGCTCATGTTCGCCGGGAAGGCGTGAATCCGGTGGATAGTTTCCGCCGCGGATACGCTCGAGCAGCTGGTCGAAGACGCGATCGACCAGCTTGACGGCCTTGCCGCGTTCGGGCTTGCCCGGCGGGCCGGCTTCCGCGTTCAAAGATTCGCCATTCACTTCAGCCACGTCATTCTCCCCGGCGGTATCTTATGCCGCCTGATTCCAAAGAACCAGTTTTAACAAACTATCCGGATTGCCGAAGCCCCCCGACTTCACGGCGCACCGAAATTGCCGCCCGTCAGCGGCCGTGATATCAAACCAAGGGATCCCAGCCTCGATCTCGCCCTTTGGCGCCAAGACTCTCACCCCAAGTGCCTGGAAAACGGCAAGCGCCGTATCGCCGCCGCCGACCATCAGCATCTCAGGCCTGGTGTCGTCGATGGCCAATCTGACGCCTGCCGCAAAGCGGCGGGCGACGAGTGCTGCATCGGCCTCCATCTCGCCGGTGCAGCGCAGCAGCGCCGGCAGCGCCAGGCCCTCGCCGCATTCGATCTTGCCCATCGGCGCATCCGCCAGCACGCGCAAGGCGCCCGAAGCTTCGAGCCGGTTCATCTGGACTGAGGTGATCGGATCGCGCGAGCCAAAGGCAAACAGCGTGCGCGGGGTTGCCGTAAATTCCGTCATCGGCCGCCGCCCCGTTTCGCCGAGCCGGCGGGCAAATGCCGCACCGAGACCACGCGCACCGACGCCGAGCGTCGTCAGCCAGTCATGACCCTCGACGATCTGATCGAGATCGCTCTCATCCTCGGCATCGGCAACGACAACATCGCCCGCACTGCCCGCAAAAAGCATGGCGATCGGCAGCGGCGTGTTGACGCCGCGGCCGACGACACATCCGCGGTAAGTCACGCGCTCCTGATCGGGGATGGCGGGCGCCACGAGGATGGTCTTCAGGCCGAGCGCCTTTTTCAGCGCCAGGCTTTCCGCAGCGACATTGCCCTTCAGCCGGGAGTCGATCTTCTTCATAACAACGGAAGGTTTGATGTCACGAATGACCTCGGCGGCCGATCGGACCCTTTCGGCAGCTTCACGCTCGCTAAGAGCGCGAGAGGCGGTGTTGATGACCAGGACATCGCAGCCGGTGGCGATCGCAGCCTGTGCCGCCTCGACATCGATGGCGACCGCAACCGAAAGGCCGGCCGCGACGAAGGGCGTGCCGGTATCGAGCGCACCCGTCAGATCGTCGGCAATGATCGCAGCCTGCAGCGTCATGCGATTTGCTCGGTATTGACGGCGTGGCAGGCAACGAGATGGCCGGGCTTGGCCTCCTTCCAGGCGGGAATAACTTTGCTGCAGACATCCATCGCGATCGGGCAGCGCGTGTGGAAACGGCAGCCGGAAGGCGGGTTCAGCGGGCTCGGCACGTCGCCCTGCAGGATCTGGCGCTGGCGGGTGCGCTCATGCTCCGGATCGGTCTCCGGAACGGCCGACAGCAGCGCCCTGGTATAGGGATGCAGCGGATTGTCGAACAGTTCCTCGCGGCTGGCAAGCTCGGCGAGCCGCCCCAGATACATGACGCCGACGCGGGTGCTGATATGGCGCACCACCGCCAGATCGTGGGCAATGAACAGATAGGTCAGCCGGTATTTCTCCTGCAGATCGAGCAGCAGGTTGATGATCTGCGCCTGGATCGACACGTCGAGCGCCGAGATCGCCTCGTCGCAGACGATGAATTTCGGCTGGCAGGCAAGCGCGCGGGCAATGACGACACGCTGACGCTGGCCGCCGGAAAGCTCATGCGGGTAACGCTGGGCAAACCGCGTGGGCAGGCCGACATCGGTGAGCAGCGTCACCACTTTCTCTTTCAGCTCGGCCTTGGTGCAGAGTTTGTGGAAGAGGATCGGCTCGCCGATCGCCTCGCCCACCGTCATACGCGGATTGAGCGTCGAATAGGGATCCTGGAAGACGATCTGCAGGTCGCGGCGGAAGGGCCGCATCTGCTTTTCATCGAGCGTCGCGAGGTCCTGGCCCTTGTAAACGACCTTGCCGCTGGTCGCCTTGTAGAGGTTGAGGATGGTGAATCCGGTCGTCGACTTGCCGCAGCCGGATTCGCCGACGAGGCTCAGCGTCTCGCCTTCCATGATATCGAGATTGACGTTGTCGAGCGCATAGACCGTCGCCGAGCGTTCGCCGAAGGCGCCGAGCTTGACGTGGAAATGCTTGACCAGGTTTTCGACCTTGAGCAGTGGTTGAGCATCCATTACGCGGCCTCCTGCATTCTCTGGACGACGAAACAGGCGGCGCGATGATTGCTGCTGCCGCTTAAGCGTTCAAGCTGCGGCACCTTTTCGTGGCAGATCGTCTCGGCGAGCGGACAGCGCGGCGCAAACGGGCAGCCCTTCGGCCGGCGGCCGGGCTCCGGCGGCGTGCCGCCGATCGAACTCAGCCGGCTTGCCGGCGGGTCGGACAGTTTCGGGATCGAGGAGAGCAGGCCGCGGGTATAGGGATGGCTCGGGCGGGCATAGAGCTCGTCGACCGGCGCATCCTCGACGACCGTGCCTGCATAGAGCACGGCGACGCGGTCGACCAAGCCGGCGATCAGCGCCAGATCATGGGTGATCCAGACGACCGACATGCCGAGCTTGGCGCGCAGGTCCTTCACCAGATCGACGATCTGAGCCTGGATGGTGACGTCGAGCGCCGTCGTCGGCTCATCGGCGATCAGAAGCTTGGGATTGCAGGCAAGGCCGATCGCGATCATCACGCGCTGGCGCATGCCACCGGAAAGCTCGTGCGGAAAGGCCTGCAGGCGCTCTTCCGGGCCGGGAATGCCGACGAGGCGCAGAAGCTCGACGGCGCGGGCGCGGGCCGCAGCCTTTTTCATCCCGCGGTGATACATCAGCGGCTCGCAAATCTGGTCGCCGACGCGCATGACGGGATTAAGCGACGTCATCGGATCCTGGAAGACAAAGCCGATATCGCCGCCGCGCACCTTGCGCAGCTCGCGATTCGACATCGTCTGCAGATCGCGGCCGTCGAAGGTGGCCGTTCCCTTGGTGACCTTGATCTTGTTCGGCAGGAGCCGCATCAGGCTCAGCATGGTGAGGCTCTTGCCGCAACCGGATTCGCCGACAACGCCGAGCGTCTCGCCCTTGTCGACATGGAGATCGATGCCGTCGACGACGACGGCCGGGCCATTGCGGCCGTCGATCTCGACGGTGAGGTTCCTGACATCGAGCAGGCGTTCGGTGTTTTTGGTGTCGATCATTTGCTGCCCCGCGGATTGAGCGCGTCGTTGAGACCGTCGCCGAGGAAGCTGAAAGCAACCGAGGCAAGGCCGAGCACGGCCGCCGGAGCGGCAAGGAGATGCGGATAATGCTGCCAGACGCGAAGGCCGTCCGAGATCATGTTGCCCCAGCTCGGCGTCGGCGGATTGACGCCGACACCGAGGAAGCTGAAGGCGCTTTCCAGCACCATCGCCGTGCCGAGGCCGGCGCTGACCGAGACGATCAGCGGTCCAAGCGCATTCGGCACGACGTAACGCTTGATGATGACCCAGTTCGAAAGGCCGAGTGCCTGGGCTGCGGTGATATAGGGTCGGCTGCGAATCGACAGAACCTGGGCGCGCACCAGACGGGCATAGGGCGGCCAGGAGATCAACGCCATCGAGCCGAAGACGAGGATGAAATCCACCCATATCGTCTGGCGATAGAAGGGATTGAAGGTCTCGAGGTAACGCGCCTCCATCCATCGGGTGATCGGCGATTTCAGCGATGCGTTGATGACGACGACGAGCAGCAGGTTGGGAACCGACATTGTCACGTCGGTCAGCCACATGATGGCGCGGTCGAAGGGATTGCCGAAGAAACCGGCCACCGCGCCGAGCGTGAGGCCGATCAGCACCGCAAAGAAGGTGACGATGACGGCAACGAGGAAAGCGGTCCGCGTGCCGAAGACCACCCGGCTGAAGACATCGCGGCCGAGATCGTCGGTTCCAAAAAGATGGCTCATCGACGGCAGCGCGTTACGTGCGTTGAGATCCTGGCTCAGATAGTCATAGGGCGTCAGGTAAGGCCCGAAGATCGCTGTGAAGGCGAGGATCAGGACGATAACCAGGCCGAAGACGGCGAGCTTGTTGCGCTTCAGCCGATACCAGGCGTCGCGCCACAGGCTGACCGGCTGTTCCTCGACGGTTTCGGTGGTGGATAGAGGGATTGCGGACATGGTCAGCGGCTCCTTCTTGCATCATTGGCGCGCGGGTCAAGCAGCGGATAGAGCACATCCACCAAGAGGTTCGACACCATCACCAGGAACGATCCGATCAGCGTGATCGCCAGGATCACCGGATAGTCGGAATTGATCAGCGCCTGCACCGTCAGGCGTCCGAGCCCCGGCAGGCCGAAGACCAGTTCGACGAAGATCGCGCCGTTGACGATGGTGATCATGATCAGGCCGAGCTGCGTCACCACAGGCGTCAGTACCGGCCGCAGGATATGGCGCAGCGCCACGATGATCTCGGGCACGCCCTTGGCCCGCGCGGTCCGGACGAAATCCTCCGACAGCACCTCGATGACGGCAGCCCGGGTCTGGCGCACGATGAGCGCGATCGGCTGGAAGGAAAGCACGAGCAGCGGCAGTAGGATACGGACATCGAAAATGCCGCCCCAGCCATAGGGCACGCTCGCGCCCGGCAGCAGCACGATGAGGCCGACCATCAGCAGCGGCCCGGCGACATAGGCCGGGATCGCCCAGAGGAAGAGCGCGGAGCCAAGAATGGTATAGTCGAGGCGCGAATTCTGGTTCAGCGCCGCGATCATGCCGAGCGGGATCGCAACGACGGTCGTCAGGATGACGGAACAGAGGGCGAGCTGGAAGGAGACGGGAGCGGCGGCTGAGACCATTGCCCAGACGGCGCGGCCCGACGTCAGCGAGTTGCCGAATTGGCCGTGCAGCAGGTTCCAGATGTAAAGGCCGAACTGCTCGATGAAGGGTCTGTTAAGGCCAGCACTTTCGCGGATGGCTTCGATGCGCTGCGGATTATAAGCGACGTCGCCCGGTGCGCGCAGGAAGATCAGCTTGATCGGATCGCCGGCGCCGTAGAAGGCCAGCGCGTAGACGGCCAGCATCACCACCAGAACGGAGGGAATCCAGATGGCAAACCGGGTTAGCACGTAGCGCAGCATGGCCACCTCCCGTCAGTTGTTCGATGCGTTCTTGTCCTTCGCAGAAGCCCGACAGATCGCATCTCTTCTTGAAATTTGCGCGAAGACCTTGCGGCCTTCGCGCGTTTATCGCCAGGAACGATTGTTCCGGATCAACCGATGGAAATGTTCCAGGGTTCGACGATCTGCCAGTCGAGGTTCTTGTCCAGGCCCTTGACCTCCTTGGTGGCCCAGCGCGACATCGCCTGAGAATACCACGGAATGAAGGCCCAATCGTCGCGGAACGCCTTCTGGGCTTCCTGGGCAAGAGCGATGCGCTGCGGATCGTCCGCAGCCTTGGTCGTCGCCTCAGTAAGGGCGCTGTCGACCTTGTCGTTCTTGTATCCGCCGAGCTTGTTCTGCGCATTCGACGAGGTCGAGGCGATGCAGCCTGCCAAATAGGAAACGGCATCGGGAACGCGGGTGCCGACATCGTCGCGGAAGATTTGGACCGAGTTCTGGTCCGGGCCGGCATAAGCATCCTGCTGCGGCTTCATGTCGACGGCGGTGATGCCGAGGTTCTGGCGCCATTGCTCGGCGATGAACTGGGCGGCGGCCTGAATGGCCGGCGCCGAGATGCCGACGAACATGATCTTCGGCAGGCGCTCAGGTCCGCCATAGCTCGATTCGGCGAGCAGCTTCTTTGCGGCTGCCGGATCAAAGGGAAAGGGCTCGAAGCCGGAATCTTCGGCGCCCGGAACCGAGTTGAGGATCTGGTCGGCCTTCTTGTGCGGCCCGTCCGGATAGGACGCCTTGAACAGGCCGTCGCGATCGATCGCCATGATCAGCGCCTGGCGGACCTTCGGATCGTCCATCGGCGCGCGGGAGATATTGAACCAGAAGTGCTGGCTGGTCGGGATCAGCGGGCCGGCGGAGAATTCGGGGCCGAGATCCTGGATGATCGTTGAAGTGACGAGTTCCGTATGTGCGTTGAACTCGCCGGATTTGATCAGCGATGTCGCCGTCACATTGTCCTCGATCGAGGTGACCTCGATGCGCGCGAGCTTCGGCTTCGGGCCGAAGAAGTTCTCGTTCGGCTCGAAGGTGAGCTTGCCGGCGTCGATATCGATGCTCGTCAGCTTGAAGGGGCCGGAGAAGGCCGGCTTGCTGTCAGGCTTGTACCAGTCGATGATCTCCTCGCCGTCGCTGCCGCGCGACTGCGAGGCCTTGGTGATCGGCGCGATGTGGTTTGCCAGGCGCATGAAGAAGATCGGATCGGCTGCCGTCAGCGTCACGACGACCGTCCCCTCGTCGGGTGTCGCGACACCCGTCAGCTCTTTGCCGGAGCCGGCAGCGATCTCGGCGTAACCCTTGACCTTGCTCAGCACCTGGTCGGCGCGCTGGCTCTTGGTGTTCGGCATCGAGGCGACTTCCCACGATCCCTTGACGTCGGCCGAGGTGATCTTGCTGCCGTCGGAGAAAACGGCCTTGGGGTCGATCTTGAAAGTCCAGACGGCGTTGTCGGCCGATTCCCAACTGGTGAAGACGTAAGGCTTGATTTTGCCTTGGCTGTCGAAATACATCGGCGAGGCCCACCAGATCGAATTCCAGCGGAACGTCCTGCCGCCGCCGCGCAGCGGCGACCAATCCTGATCGAAGGCCGGATGTGCGACCTTGAGGACCTGGCCCTCGTCGGCCGTTACGATGCGGGCATTCATCCCGAACACGGTGAGGCCGACGCCGGCCGCAAGACCGAGCTTCAGCGCGTTGCGACGCGATATATTGGTTTTATCCGATTGATCTAAAGACATGGCATTCCTCCCAGGTGAATTCGGCAGCGCTCTCCCTGCCCCTTGCCAGGCGCAGCACAATCCGTCCCGTATCGTTCTCTCGTTATTGTAAATATGTCAACAAAAAATCGCATTTTCCATTCCAACAAAATTTCCAATGACAAATACCCATGCAATAACAATTAGTTAAATTTTACGTCTCGAAGGAATGCATTTTGTCTGCTTGACAAAAGGGCCGCAATGGAAAAGTTTTCCGCAATCCATCGCGACAGACGAATGACAATGGAATGTGCAGCCGGCCGGTTCGAACACGCACCGGCAGGACGGGACGCACCGAGGAGGGCGAAATGAGCCATCACAGGATTACAGGCGTTTTCAGCGCCGCCGCAACGCCGCTGACTGCGGACAATACGCCGGACCTCGCGCTTTTCACCGACCATTGCCGGCAGCTGCTGGCCGAGGGATGTCATGGCGTGGCCCTGCTCGGCACGACAGGCGAGGCCAATTCCTTCTCCGCAGCCGAGCGCCGCGCCATTCTGGAAGCGGCGCTAAAGGCCGGCATTCCGGCCGACAGGCTTTTGCCGGGCACCGGCGTCGTCGCCATTCCGGAGACCGTCGAACTGACCCGGCACGCGCTTTCGCTCGGCGTCACCAAGGTGGTGATGCTGCCGCCCTTCTATTACAAGGGCGTCTCCGACGACGGCCTCTTCGCCGCCTATTCGCAGGTGCTGGAAAAGGTCGCCGATACGCGTCTGCGGGTGATCCTCTATCACATTCCGCAGGTTTCTGGCGTTCCGCTCTCCATTCCGCTGATCGGCCGGCTGATTGCGGCCTTCCCGGAAACGATTGTCGGCATCAAGGAATCTGCCGGTGATTTCAACAACATGCAGGCGATAATTGCCGCCCATCCCGGCTTTTCGGTGCTGGCCGGCGCCGATCCGCTGCTGCTGCCGCTGCTGAAGGCTGGCGGTGCGGGCTGCATCACCGCAACCTCCAATCTCGTGGCGGATTCGCTGCGCACCGTCTACGACCATGTTCATGACGAAGCCCGCGCCGACGATGTCGAGGCAGCGCAGGCGCGCATCAACGCCTATCGCACGCTTTCCAATTCCTACGTTCAGATCCCGACCATCAAGGCAATGGTGGGGTTAAAGACCGGCAATCCCGCTTGGAAGCGCACACGCGCGCCGTTGATGCCGCTGAGCGAGGCGGATTATGCCGCGCTCGCCGAAAGCTACGCCAAGCTGCCTTGAGGAGATCCGCTATGAGTTTTACCGGCCTGCCTTCGGAAGCCGTGCCCGCCCTGATGACTGGGCTTATCACCCCGCACCCCTCCATTCAGGGCCGGGCTGATGCCTATCTGCCCTCCCCTTGCATCCAGAACCATGCGGCCAATCTCGCCTTTCTGCCGGACGGCACGCTGACCTGCGTCTGGTTCGGCGGCACGATGGAGGGCATGGGTGATATTTCGATTTACATGTCGCGGCTGGCACCGGGCTCCCAGCGCTGGTCCAAGCCGGAGAAGATGAGCGACGACCCAGAGAAATCCGAGCAAAATCCGTTGATTTTCAACGCTCCGGACGGGAAAACATGGCTGCTCTACACCTCACAGACCTCCGGCAATCAGGATGGCTCTGTTGTCAAATGCCGGATATCGGGGGATGGCGGTAAAAGCTTCGGCCCGGTTCGCATCCTCTGCGACAGTCCCGGCACCTTCGTTCGCCAGCAGATCGTCGTCAACGACCGGGGCGACTGGCTGCTTCCGGTTTTCCGCTGCGTCGGCCTCAACGGCCAGCGCTGGAGTGGCGACGCCGATACGGCGGCGGTGCTGATCTCACGAGACGGCGGCGCCAGCTGGCAGATGCGCGATATTCCAGACAGTATCGGCGCCGTGCACATGAACATCCTGCCGCTCGGCGGCGACGAGATGGTCGCCTTCTACCGCAACCGCTTCGCCGAGAGCGTTCTTTCCAGCAGATCGACCGACGGCGGCGAAACCTGGAGCGTGCCCGAGCCCACCGAACTGCCGAACAACAACTCCTCGATCCAGGCTACCATGCTGAATGATGGAGCGATCGCAATGGTTTACAACCATTCGAATGCCGGCATGTCGGACGCGCGGCGTCAGTCCCTCTATGACGAAATCGAAGGCGACGAGCCCAAAGAGGCCACTATGGTCGCCGCCGATATCGGCCGCAAGGCGGTCTGGGGTGTTCCGCGTGCGCCGCTCAGCTTCGCGATATCGAGGGATGGCGGCAGAAGTTTTCCGCATCGCATCGATCTCGATACCGGCGACGGCTTCTGCCTCAGCAACAATTCGAAGGACTCGCTGAACCGCGAATTCTCCTACCCCTCGATCATCCAGGGCAGCGACGGCACGCTCCATGTGGCCTACACCTACTACCGGCGCGCCATCAAATATGTGCGGCTTGCCCCGCAATCCCTGCCGTAAGCGAGCCGGCGGCCGAAAATTGTAAATCTGTGTCCGGTCGAGCGCGAAAGCATGCAGGCTGGAACTGGCGTTGATCGGCATCGCGAGAGAATGTGACAACATCTCCGCGCTGTTCGGCACCGACGCAAATGGCGGCCCATCCTTCATGTTCGAATGCCAGTTCATCGAACAATTTACCGTAACAATCTGATATTCAATAAGATATTGACGCGCCGACGTCAGTTTGAACCGCATTTGACGCCATGTTCGGCGATAAAAATTTACTCACCTGGGAATGCTGGCTTGACATTAATCTTACAACTTTACATTAAAGACAGACGACATCGCCGCAAGGTCTTTGCAGGGAGGACTGGTTCATGGCCAGCTTGGATTCGCCAATCACGATCGTTCGGCCGCACCTGATCGAATTCGGCATCGGCACGGCGGGAAAGCTCGGCAAATGGGCTGCCGAAAAGGGCTATCGGCGCATGCTTGTCATCTCCGATGCCTTCAATGCCTCGCGCATCGACGTGCTGGAGCTGAAGGGCGAAGTGACGGTCTTTGCTGAAGTGACGCCCGAGCCGGACACGGCCAATCTCGAAAAAGTCCTGGCCGCGGCCAACGGCGCCAACGCCGAACTGATCGTCGGCTTCGGTGGCGGCAGCGCCATGGACCTGGCAAAACTTGCCGCCGTTCTTGCCGGCTCCGCGCAGACGCTGCATGACGTCGTCGGCCCCAACAAGGTGCATGGGCCGCGTAAGGCAGCACTCGCCCAGGTACCGACCACCTCGGGCACCGGCAGCGAGGCCGGCATCCGCGCGCTGGTCACCGATCCGGCCACTATGGCGAAGCTTGCCGTCGAAAGCCTGCATATGCTGGCCGACATCGCCGTCATCGATCCGGCCCTGACCTTCAGCGTGCCGGCCCGCACGACAGCCGCTACCGGCATCGACGCGATGGCCCATTGCGTCGAGGCTTTCACCAATCGCAAGGCCCATCCGATGGTCGATATCTATGCGATCGAGGGAACGCGGCTGGTCGGCAAATATCTCGCCCGTGCCGTCAAGGATGGTAACGACGGCGAGGCGCGCGCCGGCCTGTCGCTCGCCTCGCTGTACGGCGGTTTCTGCCTTGGCCCGGTCAACACTGCCGGCGGCCATGCGCTTGCCTATCCCCTCGGCACGCGCTGGCATGTTGCCCATGGCGCGGCGAACGCGCTGATCTTTCCGCATGTGCTTGCCTTCAACACGCTGGCCGCCCCGGAAAAGACCAAGACGGTGATGGCGGCTCTCGGACGTCAAACCTCGGAAACCATCGCATCCGTCTTCGATGCGGCTTACGCTTTCTGCGCCGAACTCGGTATCGAGATGAAGCTCTCCGGCCTCGGCGTGCCGGAAAGCGATCTCGACGCCATGGCCGACGATGCCTTTGCCATTCGCCGTCTGCTCGACAATAATCCGCGCGATCTCACACGTGCCGACATCCGCTCGATTTACGCAGCCGCGTTGTAGAAGGGACTTTTATGATGGACAGGAATGCGAAAGTCGCCGTGACGCTCGGCGATCCGGCCGGTGTCGGCCCTGAGGTGATCGTCAAGGCCTTGGCGGCCCTTCCGAGCGAAGAGCGCCGCGATTTCGTCATCGTCGGCAATGTCGAAGCGCTGGAGCGCGCCGACCGCGTCACCGGCACCGGTCTGCGGTTCGGGCCCGCCGATCGCCCCGGTGACGACAGGATCGCCGTAGATGAGGTTGCGCTCGGCGCGGCCCTGCCCGAGATCGGCAAGGTCAGCCCGGTCGCCGGCGATGCCTCGGTGCGCTATATCACCCGCGCGGTCGATCTTGCGATGTCTGGTGAAGCCGATGTCATCGTCACCGCGCCGATCAACAAGGAAGCGATGAACCTTGCCGGCCATCACCATGACGGCCATACCGGGCTTCTCGCCCACCTCACGGGCTCGAAGAGTTCCTTCATGCTGCTTGCCTCCGAGCGGCTGAACACCATCCACGTCTCCACCCACATCTCGCTGAAAGGCGCGATCGAACGCGCCAAGACCGAGCGGGTGCTCGCCACTATCGAAGCAGGCCATAAGCATTTCCTGAGGCTTGGCAAGAAGGCGCGCATCGCCGTTGCCGGCCTCAATCCGCATTGCGGCGAAAATGGCCTGTTCGGCACTGAGGACACGGAATTCCTGGCGCCCGCCGTCGAGCAGGCGCAGGCGAAGGGCATCGACGTCGTCGGCCCGATCTCCGCCGACACGGTGTTCGCCCGCGCCTATAACGGCGCCTTCGATCTGGTCATCGCCCAATATCACGACCAGGGCCACATCCCGATCAAGCTCGTCGCCTTCGAGACGGCGGTCAACGTCTCGCTCGGCCTGCCGATCGACCGCGTCTCGGTCGACCACGGCACCGCCTTCGACATTGCCGGCACCGGCAAGGCCAACCACGTCAACATGCTCTCGGCCATCGCCTATGCCCGGCTGATGGCGCGCTCGCCGCGGCGGGATGTTATTGAGCTCGGCGGGTCCGTACAGCCATAGTTTTGTCTAGGAAACGAGCGGTTACATAAGCAAAACATACGACTGCGCTGAGAAGCACGAAGAAGGCGAGAGGGCCATTCACCCCGATCGACCCGGCAACTGGCTTGAAAACACCGATCACACCTCGGTGCAAGATGTAGACGGGGTAGGAGATATACCCGATCCACGTCGCCAACGCCTCTAATTTTGCAGGCATCTCCAAAAAGAGGCCAAGCATCACGATGAGCGGCGCCAAAGCCATCGCGAACATCAAATCGTAATAAGGCCGCAGCACGGACGGAACCGGCGCTGCGATGCAGATCATCAGAAGCAGGCATGGCACTAAGGCGGTCCAACCCTTCCTCCAGGCGGGCATACCACCGAATAGACGGCTGATCACGACCCCTGCAGTAAATGAAAACATTACTCGTGGGAGTCCACCTATCGCGGAAGGCCACTCCCAGCCGATATTCAACATACCGTACTTAAGACCGACACAAACCAATAATGCAGCCGAGACCAAGGCAACGAGACAAAGGGCGCGGATAGAGAGCCGAAAAAGCCAACATGCAAAGAGTATGTTCACCAACAGTTCCCAGAACATCGACCATGCCGGGCCATTGATTGGAAACATCCCCTGCATTGGGTTGGCTTGAAGGAAATACATCGGGCTGGGCAGAAAAGCCCCGTTAGCAACTGTCGACACCAGCAGGTCAACGACACTTTGGCCTCTCAGCCCCCAGCTTGTCAGCAGAATGATCTGTACGAGACCGACTAAAATTCCGATCAGATAGAGCGGATAAAGACGTTTGATTCGTGCCGTCATAAACGCCTGGAATGGCAGACCGCGCGAAAGCCTTTTTCCGTAAATGTCCGCGATAATAAATCCGCTGAGAACGAAGAAAAAGTCGACTGCCAGATAAGCGGAGGGGGCATATCTCTCTTGGAAATGTGTAGCCACAACGCAAATTGCGGCAAACCCGCGCATTGCATCGAGAGAATAGTAACGGCTGCGGTCGGTAATCGAGACTCCTCCGTTGTCAATCACCGGTGGCGCATAACCGCGGTCGAGACTGGTCATCTTATCGATATCCTATGACACTTTATCTGAGGGGCGTGCACAGCGGTCGGCTCCTCCGCAGTACGGTCGCTGCGGAGGAGCCGAGATATCACGATTGATGGGCGATAGGGTCGACAATTGCGTCCCTATTGGTCTTGCGCTGCCGTACCTGCTTTATACTGCCGATCAAGACATTCAAACGAGCCCTGCAAAGGGCAAATATCAGGCAGCAGTACGCAATCCCGCCTGCAACGATTTCCACGGCCAACCGTGGATAAGGCGACCAATGAATCAGCGATTCGTGCAGGAGCAAAACGACGGCAACCATTCCCGCACAAGCCAGGCTTGGCCGAAGGAATTGCATCAGATAGGCCCCGACGCTCAGCTCTATATGCCGCGAAACCTTCCAACTGGTGATCGGCCAAAACAACAGAACTTCGACCATAATGGCGAAAACAATTGTTGTGACGCCATAGGGATAAAGAATTGCGATGGTCAGGAGCGTGAGGAGATTTCGCGCCAGCTGGTAGTAAAACCACCAATCCATCTCCCCTTGGCTCTTTATCAAGGATGCCTGCACGTAGCCGATCCCAGCCATCAACCCGATGACGCAGTAGAACCGGACTGGCCAAACGGCCTCGATCCAATGTGCGCCGAAAATAGTGGTGATCGCATCACCGGCAACTGCGGCAAGGCCAATGAACACCGGGTACGACACCAGAGAGCAGCCGAAGGTTGCCATCAGGAATGCTTCTCGAACTTTCTTCGGATCGCTTCGCAATGAGGAAAGCAACACGTGCGTGACGGATGTTAAGCCCCCGGCGATAACGTTGTTGATCATATCAAACAAACGCTTCGAAAAGTTATAGATACCGAGTGCCGATGGGCTCAAGAGCACGCCGATGATCAAGTTGTCCAAGCTCATGGTCTGTAAGAACCGAGTGCCAGAAGCAAAAAAGCCATAGTGAAGAAGGTCGTTCAGGCTTGCTCTCTTCAAGTGCAGTCCAGGCGACCACCCCGCACCCCAGAAGGCAGCGCCGCATGATGCCGCCGTGGCCGCGATCTGTGCAATCGCCAGCGCCCACAAGCCGAAGCCCGCGAGAACCAATATAAGGCAAATGCAAGCAGACGTGATCGTGGCGATGACGGTACGGACGGCCACCAGATGGAATGACATCTTTCTATTGACAATCGCATTCGGAACGATGGCCGTGAAATCGAAGAAGACCTTCAGCCCTATGATGTAAATAAGGTACGTGACTTCCTTATGCCCCACGTATGCCGCGATTGGCGACGCGGCTAAACACAAAACTCCGTAGACCAAAAATGAAAAGACGAGGGAAAGTAGGAATATGGTATCGAGATGGCTACGCCTTATTTCGGCTCTCTGTATGATTGCTTCACCAAACGCAGTCGGTCCAAAACTGCCTGCAAACGACACGATACTGAATGCCAAGGCGACAAGACCGAAATCCTGCGGTTGGAGAACGCGAGACGTCACCACGAAAACCGCGAAGGTGAGGACTGTCGGAATAAGCGTACTCATCGCCGACCAGAAGGCACCCGTTACGGCTGCGGCGGATCGGTTCTTACTGACATGGCTGAATAGAATATCATCGTCTCGTGCAAGCGACAAAACTGAGCTCCTACGGGCAATCAAACTATAGAGGGTTGAGGGACGAGATCCGGGGCGGGAAGACCGGGACGCAGATCTATCGGTCGACTTGACTTGTACCAAGCACCGTTCATCTCATACGGAAGGCGGGACATTGCCGCCAAAAGCTCACTGGCATTTGCCGCCTTTTCCACCAGGAGAGTGTCGCCAGTCCAGCTACTGATGAAGTCGTGCAGTTTGCTTCCGTTTCTCGCAACCGCGACATGCGGCTTATTGATCAAAAGACAGAGAGCATGACCATGTAAACGGTTGGTGATTATCCGTTGCGCGCCGGACAGCATCTTCACGCCATAATCGACATACCGAGCAGCGACATCCTCATGATGTTGGGCCACCATCTCGGAACGGCTGAAGCCACGCCGCATTGCGGCCTTGACGACACTCGACTTGCGCAAGCGCGACAAACTATCCGGACCGCTGATCCAATTGGTAAGGGGTCCGTCAACGATCGCTCGGGCTTCAGCTAGATCAACGTCGTCCTCTCCAAAAGGCTGCATGACGTATAATACCCTGAGAGGATCAGCTTCGAATGGTTTAAGCAGCCCGATACCGAATGCCGTGTCCGGCCCAGCTTCGACATCGCAATCGAAGTTCGCCTTTGCCAGATCGAAACTTTGCTCATCGCGCGTCATAAAGAAAAAATTGCGATGCCTCCCAATCGTACGCTTCGCGTACTCCATCAGTGCCTCGTTAGCGAAATCGATTGTCTGAGGCATCTGAATGATGGTTCGATCCGGATATTTGCACGCCAGGCGATAGCGAATATCATCTCTGCCGGTCCGAGCATCTCCGAAGTCGGCCCACCCGCAAATGAATATTGGCGCGTCGCCGGGAGTGTCTTTTATTTCATTAATACTTTGAAGTGATCCGCCGGTAAGCACCGGCAGGCGCCCTGTCACATCCTGCAATACTTTTGCCAATCCCAACCAACTTGCGTGGTGGCCGGGATCTTTATTGGATGGAAAATCCATTATAATGTAAGGTTGTCCTCTACTAACAAATTTCCTTACCGATTTAATCAACTTTTCTTGCAGTCGCCGTATTGCAACTTCGCCGAGATGATACATATATTCTACTTGCATTTTCAAAATTCGACCAGCAATTACATGCCCAAGTTTAGAAGTCAATTGGACTATCGTGCGTCATAGCTACGCACCAAACTTGCCTTACTTTTAACGTAAATAATGATGACGAGGTTCGGACCTTGCGCGCTCCGGAAGCATGACAAGGTCGTTGTGCTTGGCAGCGAAGGCAGCAGGTCGCCGCTTTTGCTCACGCCTATAACGGCGCCTTCGATTGGCGCGTTCGACGGCGGCAGACGGCGTCACCCCGACATTGGAAAGGGTAACGGCGCGGAAGGACGCGATTGCGACCGACCGCCCCATCACATCCCGAACAGACGGCGATCCCAGAAGACGGGTTGGTGGAGGCTGACCGTGAGCGATGAGAATTCCGGGTGGGCCGGATTGATCAGCACGTTGCGGTCGACGCGGGCGACGACGCTCGGCACCAGCAGGATGGCGCTGCGCTTTTCCTGGCACCAGTTTTCGCCGAACGCCTTGCTGACAACAGCCGGCATGCTGTCCCAGCCCGGCAGCGCCGGTTCGGAGAAGACCTCGTAGCTGAGCCCGCGCGGCATGGTGATCGTGACATAGTGCTGGTTGGGCGGCAGCCTGCCGCTGCCATGGACGAGCTTTTCGAGCAGCGCGGTCGAATAGTGCTCGCTCGTATAGATGATCGGGCTGCCCGACGCGTTCCACCGCCCCGGCGCGATGGTCGAGCCTGTGGCATCGAAGATCGGGTAGGTTCCATTGGGATCGCCGATGCGGACGGATGTCAGCGTGCGGTCAAGAAGCTGTGCGCTCACGCAGCGCTGCCGTATTTCAGGCTTCCAAGGATATCGAGCACGAGTTCGCCGCCGATCTCGCTCTGGATGACGACGTCGATCGGCCGCCTGTCCTCCAACATCGCATGCGGGCGAAACAGGAAATCACGCGCCTCGGCCTCGGTCTGCCAGACATCGAGCGCCAGCCCCCAGACCCGCGCGAGGCGGGCGAGCCTTATGCCCTCGTCGGAGGAGAGCCGATGCTTGGACTTGCGCCGCTCATAGGTGGCTTTGGGAACGAGCCGGTATTTGAACTGGAGATCATCAGGCGCCAGAAGCAGCGCCATGCGGTCAAGCGCCTTGACCGGCAGTCCCGCCTCAATGCTGGAAAGCAAGCCGAAGGCCGAGCGCGACGCCGGCTCCCTGGAGGGTAGCCCGAGAACATCGGCAACGGCAGCAAATCCCATCATGATCGTGGATCCTTTTCACATGAGGTTATATTTAGTCTCATGTGAGACGATGTTCAATAGCGCCATTCCGCTTATCTTCGAGAACAGCGGATTGCCGCATTCCGTCGACGGACCGGTCGCGGGAAACCGCAGCCAGGGATGCGCTCTCGCTCCCTCCACTCTTTTCCCCGAAGATCGTTCTTTTGGAAATTCGTTCCTCCTCATTCGCATTAATCTAGTTAATCTATAGACATAATTAATTGGAGAGAGTGGTAATGAGCATCGAAAAGTCCGGAAGCCGCTTCGGAAGACGAGACCTGTTGAAACTGTCCGCAGCGGCCGGGGTCGCCGTCGCCGGCGCTTCGCTGGTCGGGCAGAAGACGGTTTTGGCAGCCGACGAAGAACCGTCGCTGAAAGGCAAGCGCATCGCCATCAGCGCGACCGGCACCGATCATTTCTTCGACCTGCAGGCCTATAATGCCCAGATCGAAGAGGTAAAACGCCTCGGCGGCGAGCCGATCGCCGTCGATGCCGGGCGCAACGACGGCAAACTGGTGTCGCAATTGCAGACGCTGATTGCCCAGAAGCCGGATGCGATCGTTCAAATCCTCGGCACGCTCAGCGTCATCGACCCGTGGCTGAAGAAGGCGCGCGACGCCGGGATTCCTGTTCTGACCGTCGACGTCGGCTCGACCAATTCGATCAACAACACTACCTCCGACAACTGGGGCATCGGCAAGGACCTGGCGCTGCAGCTCGTCTCCGATATCGGCGGCGAAGGCAATATCGTCGTTTTCAACGGCTTCTACGGCGTAACCCCCTGCGCGATCCGCTACGACCAGCTGGTCAATGTCGTCAAATATTTCCCGAAGGTCAAAATCCTCCAGCCGGAACTGCGCGACGTCATCCCGAATACCGTGCAGGACGCCTTCACGCAGATCACGGCGATCCTCAACAAATATCCGGAAAAGGGTTCGATCAAGGCGATCTGGTCGGCCTGGGACATTCCGCAGCTTGGCGCGACCCAGGCCCTAGCGGCCGCCGGGCGGACCGAGATCCGCACCTACGGCGTCGATGGCAGCCCGGAAGTGCTCCAGCTCATCGCCGATCCGAATTCGCCGGCCGGCGCCGATGTCGCCCAGCAGCCGGCGGAAATTGGCCGCACCGCCATCCACAACGTCGCCAAGCTGCTCGCCGGCCAGACCCTGCCGCGCGAGACCTATGTTCCGGCACTACTCGCCAACAAGACCAATGTCGGCGAAATCACCAAGAAGCTCGGCATCGGCTGACACTGAACACGAGCGGTCCGGTCATCGCCGGATCGCTCGCAATCTTCCCGCCCGGAGAGATCGACATGACGGCCATTTCGTTGAAACAGCCGGTGACGGCACGCGACGACATCATCCGCTTTGAAGGCATCGTCAAGCATTTCGGCGGTGCGCAGGCGCTTGCCGGTGCGTCGCTGATCGTCAGGCGCGGCACCATCCACGGTCTCGTCGGCCAGAACGGCGCCGGCAAGTCGACGCTGATTAAGCTGCTGGCCGGTCTTCACCAGCCCGATGGCGGCCGGATCGAGATCGAAGGGCAAACATTCGACAGGCTGACACCGCATCTTGCCGAAGAGCTCGGCATCCACTTCATTCACCAGGATCGACTGCTGGTGCCGACCTTCACCGTCGGCGAAGCACTGTTCCTCGGCCGGGAACCACGCATCGCGGGCACACCGTTCCTCGACCGGCGACTGATGCAGCGCCGTGCGTCTGACATTCTCAATGACTATTTCGGTATCCGGTTGCCGAACGCAGCCTTGATCGGCGAATTGTCGACGGCCGAAAAGCAGATCGTGCAAATCACCCGCGCGCTCCTCAATCAGCCGAAGGTGCTCGTCTTCGACGAGCCGACGGCAGCCTTGGTGCGCCGGGAGGCCGATATCCTCTTCCGGTTGATCCGCCGTCTGCGCGACGAAGGCGTCACCATCATCTATATCTCGCATTACCTGAACGAAATCGAAGAGCTCTGCGACCACGTCACCGTGTTGCGCAACGGGCTGGACGTCGCCTCCCTGCCGATTGGGGACACTTCGGCTGGCGCGATCGCGCGGCTGATGGTCGAACGCGACATCAAGGAGATGTTTCCGAAGCCGCAGGTGACGCCCGGCGAAGACATCCTCAAGGTCGAGCAGCTGTCGGCGCCGGGGAAATATAGCGACATCAGTTTCACGCTTCGCCGCGGCGAGGTGCTCGGCCTTACCGGCCTGCTCGGCTCCGGCGCAAAGGAGCTGGTCCGCGCTCTCTTCGGTCTGGAGACCCCGGCTTCCGGCCATATCGAGATCAGCGGCAAGGCTGCCCGTTTCACCAATCCGACGCAGGCGGCCGGTCGCGAGATCGCCCTGGTGCCGGAAGACCGGCGTCGCCACGGCGTCGCGCTCGACCTCAGCGTCGCGGAAAATATCAGCCTTTCGAGCCTTGGCCGCTTCACCCGTTTCGGCTTTCTCGATCGCAGACGCGAACAGCAAGAAGTGGACGCTCTGATTGCGCGTCTGCAGGTGAAGACCAATGGGCGCGATGCCCTGCTGCGTACGCTTTCGGGCGGCAACCAGCAGAAGATCGCCATCGCCAAGTGGCTGAGCCGCCGCTCCGAGGTCTATCTCCTCGACGAACCGACTGTTGGAGTCGATATCGGCTCCAAGGTCGAGATCTATACGCTGATCGGCGAACTCGCGTCGCGCGGCGCCGGCGTCATCGTGCTGTCTTCGGACCTGCCGGAACTGATCGGCATCACCGATCGCATCCTGGTGCTCTTCCGCGGGCGCGTAGTGCGGGAATTCATCTCATCGGAGACCAGCGCGGATGCCGTGCTGGCGCAATCGACCGGATCATCCAAGGAACAGCGCCATGTCGGCTGAAGCGGAATTTGCGCCTTCCGGCTTCTCCGCTGCGGAACTGCCTCCGCGGCCGGCCGGCAATATTGCGGCTGCGGCCTTGCGCTTCGGATCGTTGATCGTTTTTGCCGCTATCCTGCTCATCTTCTCGCTGAGCGCTCCGTATTTTCTCAGCATCGGCAATATCGGCAACGTGCTTGGCCAATCGGCCATCTCGGGCGTGCTTGCCATCGGACTGACGGTCGTGCTGATTGCCGGCGGCTCCAATGTCGTCACCGGCGGCATCGACCTGTCGCTGGCTGCCAATATGGGCCTTAGCGCCGCCGTCTATGCGAGCCTGACGCAACTTGGCTACGGCGACACGACAGCGATTGCAGCGGCGATCTTGACCGGCGCGCTGATCGGCACGGTCAATGCCATTGCCGTCGTCTATGCCGGCATCGTGCCGCTGCTCGCGACGCTTGCCGTCATGAATGTCGTTGCCGGCCTGGAACTGGTGCTGACCGGGAATACCGTCCTCCCAGCCTCGAGCCCCTTCTTATCGGCGCTTTCGGCTTCGGATCCCTTCGGCATACCGGTCCTTGCCGATGTGCTCCTCGGTTTCACGGTGATCGCCGCAGCGATCGTGCAATATACCCCGCTCGGCCTGCGCCTTTATGCCGTCGGCGAGTTTCCGGACGCAGCGCGTGCGGCCGGCCTGCCGCTTCGCCGCCTGCTCGCCGGCGCCTTCGTCGCCAGCGGCCTCTCCGGCGGCATCGCCGGCATCCTCTCGGTTTCCTATCTCAGCGGCAGCACGACGGGTTCCGGGGAGATGCTGTTGCCCGTCGTCGTGACAGCCCTGCTGGGCGCGGTCTTCTCGCGCCGGCTGGTTCCGACAATCACCGGGACGCTGCTTTCAGCACTGCTGGTCGGCTTCCTCATCAACGGTTTCCAGCTGCTGAACATTTCGAGCACATTGGTCAGCGGCGTCCAAGGCGTGCTCATTCTCATCGTCGTTTCCGCGACCACGCTGCTGCGCCGGCAGGAGGCCTGACCATGTCGCTCCAGACCCCTACCCCCGCCATGACAGGCTTGCCGCGTCTTATCGCCGGCGGCCTGGTGCGCTATGGGCTGCTCCTCGCCCTGATCGCGGTCTTTGCCGCCTTTTCCGCGGCAACGCCGACATTCTTGACGGTTGCAAACTTGCAGAGCATCCTGGTCAATAATTTCACGCTGCTCGCCATCGTCTCGATTGCCATGACCTTCGCCGTCGCGTCGGGCGGCATCGAACTTTCTGTGGGAGCGGCGATGGATTTTGCCAGCTTCGCCTTCGTTTCGCTCGTTCTCGCCGGGCAGCCGGTGGCACTCGCCGCGCTCGCGGGACTGGCGGCCGGGGCGTTCGTCGGCGCCTTCAACGCGCTCTTGATTTCCGGGATCGGCGTGTCGCCGTTCCTCGCCACGCTCGGCACACTGTTCATCGGCCGTAGCGTCCAGCAGTTGCTGACCAATGGCGGCAATCCGGTCTATCTGCCGCCGAACGGCGTGCCGGAAGCCTTCCGTTTCCTCGGCCATGGCGCGATCGCCGGCTTTCCGGTGCCGCTGGCAATTGCCATTGTCGTCATCGCGGCCGCTACGGTCGTTTTTGCCCGCACGCGTTTTGGCCGCGTCATTCTGTCGATCGGCATTCAGCCGGGCGTCGTGCGCTATTCCGGCATTGCAGCGCCGGCCCATGTCGCGGTGACTTTCATCCTGGTCGGGCTGATCGCGGCAATCGCCGGCCTGATCCTGACCGCAACGGTCACCACCTACATCCCCTCCTCGGGCAACGCCTTCCTGCTGAATGCCATCGGCGCGACCTTCATCGGCACGACGCTCAGCCCGCTTGGCCGGCCGAATGTCGGCGGCACCGTTCTCGGCGCGCTGCTGCTCAGCATCGTCGCCAACGGCCTGCTGCTGACCGATCTGAACTTCTATTGGCAGCAGGTCGGCACGGGAACGCTGATCTTCGCCGTACTCGCCCTGAGCTTTGTCAGCAGAAAGGCCGCAAGCGGCACGTGAGAAAAGCAGCCAGTGCCGTCAAGTTCGGGGAAGCTGTTACCCCGCCGAGACGTCCGAAATCATCCGCGAGACGGCATTCTTCCAGCCGATGATCTTGGCCTGCCGCTCGCTCTCCTCCATCGAGGGGTTGAAGCGGCGGTCGCAGGCCCACGACTGCGCAAAATCCCGCTTGCCGGGCCAGATGCCGGCTTTCGAGCCGGCAAGCCAGGCAGCGCCGAGCGCTGTGGTCTCGCGGATCGCCGACCGGTCGACCGGATTCCCCGTCATGTCAGCCAGGCACTGCATCGTCCAATCCGAAGCCGCCATGCCGCCATCGACGCGCAGCACGGTTTCCAGCTGGTTGACGCCCCAGTCCTTCTTCATCGCCACCAGCAGGTCGAGCGTCTGATAGGCGACGGATTCGAGCACGGCGCGGGCAAATTCCGCCGGCCCGCTATTTCGCGTCAGGCCGAAGATCGCGCCGCGCGCTGCCGGATCCCAATAGGGCGCACCGAGGCCGGTGAAGGCCGGAACGATATAGACCTGCTGTCCGGGATCGGCCTTGGCCGCCAGCACCCCTGCCTCCGAAGCCTGGTCGATGATGCCGAGGCCGTCGCGCAGCCATTGAACGGCGGCACCGGCGATGAAGATCGAACCCTCAAGCGCATAGGTCGTCTCGCCGTCGAGGCGGCAGGCGATGGTCGTCAGCATCCGGTTGGAAGAGGAAACACGATCCCTGCCGGTGTTCAGCAGCGCAAAGCAGCCGGTTCCGTAAGTGGATTTCATCATGCCGGGCTCGAAGCAGGCATTGCCCACGGCCGCCGCCTGCTGGTCGCCGGCGACGCCCAGGATCGGAAGATCCGCGCCGAACAGCGCCTTGTCGACGCGGCCGAAATCATCGGCGCATTCCCTGACCTCGGGAAGCATGGCGACCGGAATGCCGAGAATACCGAGAAGCTCTTCGTCCCAAACGCCGTCATCGATGTTGTAGAGCAGCGTTCGCGACGCATTGGTCGCGTCGGTGGCGTGCACGCGGCCGCCCGTCAGATTGTAGATCAGCCAGCTGTCGATCGTGCCGAAGCAAACCTCGCCCGCCTCCGCCTTCTCACGCAGGCCGTCGACATTGTCGAGCAGCCAGCGAAGCTTGGTTCCGGAGAAATAGGGGTCGAGCAGCAGGCCGGTCTTGGCGCTGAAGAGTTTCTCATATCCATCGGCCTTCAGGCTCTCGCACATTTCGGCTGTGCGCCTGTCCTGCCAGACGATCGCACGGTGAAGTGGGGTTCCGGACCGGCGGTCCCAGACGACCGCCGTCTCGCGCTGATTGGTGATGCCGATCGCGGCAATGGCGGCGGCGTTCGTGCCGGCATCAACAATCGCCTTGCGCACGGTATCGACGACGGACTGCCAGATTTCGGCGGCATCGTGCTCCACCCATCCGGGCTGCGGATAATATTGGGTGATTTCCGCCTGCGCCGAGCCGGCCATTTTCATGTCGCCATCAAAGATAATCGCGCGCGAAGATGTCGTGCCCTGGTCGATTGAAAGAATATAGCCGCTCATCTCGTCTCCGGCTCGCACGAGATCGCTCCGCCTGCCAGAGATGGCAGGGCGCGGGCGGACGTCATGAGAGAAAGATTGTGGGTGCCACCGGCCGTAGCCGATGGCAGGAAGTGATGGCCGGAAGCCTCGTCGCCTCCGGCCGAGGTCTGCCTTACTTCGACTGCCAGCTCTTGACGAGTTCGTCGTAGTTGACGGTGACCGGCTTTTCCTTCTCGTTCTCGATCTTCAGCTGCGGCGCAAGGTTGCCCTTCTTCACCGCATCCGCGTTCCAATAAGCGAGATCATGCTCTTTGGCGAGCTTCGGGCCGATATCACCCTGGACGCCCGATTTCTCGATACGGCCCATGACCTTCTCCTGCTCGCCGCAAAGAGAATCCATGGCTTCCTGCGGCGTCTTGGCGCCGGCGGCGGCGTCACCGATAGCCTGCCACCAAAGCTGAGCCAGCTTCGGATAGTCGGGAACGTTGGTGCCGGTTGGCGACCACTGAACACGCGCAGGCGAACGATAGAACTCGATCAGACCGCCGAGCTTCGGAGCACGCTCCGTAAAGCTCTTGTCGCGAATGGTGGATTCGCGGATGAAGGTGAGACCGAGCTGGCTCTTCTTCACGTCAACCGTCTTCGAGGTAACGAACTGTGCATAGAGCCAGGCGGCTTTCGCACGGTCCGTAGGCGTCGATTTCATCAGCGTCCAAGAACCGACGTCCTGATAACCAAGCTTCATGCCGTCTTTCCAGTAAACGCCATGCGGGCTCGGTGCCATGCGCCATTTCGGCGTACCGTCCTCGTTCATAACAGGCAGGCCAGGCTTGACCATGTCTGCTGTAAAGGCCGTGTACCAGAAGATCTGCTGCGCGACGTTACCCTGTGCCGGAACCGGACCGGATTCCGAGAAGGTCATGCCCTGAGCTTCCGGCGGTGCGTAGGCCTTCAACCAATCGAGATACTTCTGGATCGAGTAGACGGAAGCCGGGCCATTGGTGTCACCGCCGCGCGCGACGCACGAGCCGACAGGACGCGACTTCTCGTCGACCTTGATACCCCATTCGTCGACCGGAAGACCGTTCGGCAGACCCTTGTCACCATTGCCGGCCATCGAAAGCCAGGCGTCGGTGAAGCGCCAGCCGAGCGACGGGTCCTTCTTGCCGTAGTCCATGTGGCCGAAGACCTTCTTGCCGTTCACGTCACGGCCGGTAAAGAATTCGGCAATGTCCTCATAGGCCGACCAGTTGACCGGAACGCCGAGATCGTAGCCATATTTCGCCTTGAAATCGGCCTTGTTCTTCTCGTCGTTGAACCAGTCGTAGCGGAACCAATAGAGGTTGGCGAATTGCTGGTCGGGAAGCTGGTAGAGCTTCTTGTCCGGTGCCGTCGTGAACTTGGTACCGATGAAGTCGTTGATATCGAGGCCGGGGTTTGTAACGTCCTTGCCTTCGCCGGCCATCCAGTCGGTCAGGTTGCGCACCTGCTGATAGCGCCAATGCGTACCGATCAAGTCGGAGTCGTTGACCCAGCCGTCATAAAGGTTCTGTCCGGTCTGCATCTGTGTCTGGATCTTCTCGACAACGTCGCCCTCTTGAATGACGTCGTGGGTGACCTTGATCCCGGTAATCGCAGTAAAGGCCGGAGCCAGAACCTGGGACTCATACTGGTGGGTGGTCAAGGTTTCCGAGACAACCTTGATGTCCATACCCTGCAAAGGCTTCGCAGCATCGATGAACCACTGCATTTCCTTTTCCTGGTCGGCGCGAGAGAGCGTCGACACGTCGCCGATCTCTTTGTCCAGAAAAGTCTTAGCCTCGTCCATGCCGGCATAGGCCGACGCGGTCATCGCCAGCAGCAAGCCTGCTGTCGTCGTCAATAAGTGCCGTCGCATAATATCCTCCCAGGGTTTGCGATTGCAGTCACGTCTCAGGCGGCCAAGGACCCCCGGCCATCTGTCTTCACTTTGCCGTCACACGTAGCGGAACACGCCGATGGCGTAGACCACGGAGATGGCAAGAGCCCACCACAGGTTGGGCCCACCGAGCCCAAGCCATGCAAGATGAATGAACGCTGCGCCGAGCAGCGAAAGGAAAAGCCGGTCACCGCGCGTCGTCTCGAAGCGCAGGATTCCGATCCGCGGATTGCCGCCCGGCACCGCATATTCCCATATCCCCATGCCGATCAGCAGCAATGCGATGACGATGAAGAAAGCGGCCGTCGGCCATGTCCACGCCATCCATGAAAAATCGGGAAGCGAAAAGCTCATCAAACTCTCCCCAGGGCGAAGCCCTTTGCGATGTAATTGCGCACAAACCAGATCACCAGCGCCCCCGGGATAAGGGTCAGAACGCCCGCGGCGGCCAGCAGGCCCCAATCCATGCCGGATGCGGAGACGGTGCGGGTCATGGTGGCGGCGATCGGCTTCGCGTCGGTTGTCGTCAGGGTTCGTGCGATCAGCAACTCGACCCAAGAGAACATGAAGCAGAAGAAACAGGCGACACCTATGCCGCTCGCAATCAGCGGCGTGAAGATCTTCAGGAAGAACCGCGGGAACGAGTAGCCATCGATATAGGCCGTCTCGTCGATTTCCTTCGGCACGCCGGACATGAAGCCTTCAAGGATCCAGACCGCCAGCGGTACGTTGAAGAGGCAATGCGCCAAGGCCACGGCGATGTGCGTATCGATGAGTCCAAAGGCCGAGTAGAGCTGGAAGAACGGCAGGGCAAAGACTGCCGGCGGCGCCATCCGGTTGGTCAGCAACCAGAAGAACAGATGCTTGTCGCCGAGGAACCGATATCGGGAGAAGGCATAGGCCGCCGGCAGCGCAGCTGCCACCGAGATCACCATGTTCATGACGACATAGCTGATTGAATTGATATAGCCGGAATACCACGCCTTCTCCGTGAAGATCGTCACGTAATTGGCGATCGTCGGGTTATGAGGATAAAGCGTCAGAGAATTGACGATTTCCGCATTGGTCTTGAAGCTCATGTTGACGAGCCAATAGATCGGCAGCAGGAGCACGATGATATAGATCGTCGGAACCAGCCACCACCAGCGCGATTCCTCGCCGCGCCGGCGCATCAGACGGCCGACTTCATCGGCGGAGAGCCCGCTTGCGACACTGGTAACGCCTGGGATGTTTCGGCTCGATGTCGTTTCGTTGGAGACGCTCATTTCAATTCTCCGCGTCGTGGCTGGTCATGACGGTGTAGAACACCCACGAAAGCAGCAGGATGATCAGGAAATAAACCAGCGACATGGCAGCTGCCGGACCGAGATCAAACTGTCCGAGGGCGGTCTTGACCAGATCGATCGACAGGAAAGTGGTCGAGTTGCCCGGACCGCCACCCGTGACGACAAAAGGCTCGGTGTAGATCATGAAACTATCCATGAAACGCAGCAGCACGGCGATCAGAAGAACGCGCTTCATCTTGGGCAGCTGGATATAGCGGAACACTGCCCAACGGGACGCACCGTCGATCTTGGCTGCCTGATAGAAAGCATCTGGAATGGAAACGAGGCCGGCATAGCAGAGCAAGACGACCAGGCTCGTCCAGTGCCAGACATCCATGATGATGATCGTCACCCAGGCGTCGAGCGGATCCTGCACATAGTTGTAATCGATGCCGATGGCGTTGACGTAATAACCGAACAAACCAATGTCGTTGCGGCCGAACACCTGCCAGATCGTGCCGACCACGTTCCATGGGATCAACAGCGGCAGTGCCATCAGAACCAGGCATACCGGCACGCCGATGCCTGATTTCGGCATGTTGAGCGCAATGAAGATACCGAGCGGAATCTCCAGCGCGAGAATGATCAACGAAAAAATCAGGTTTCGCTGCAGGGCGGCCCAGAATCGGTCGGAATGCAGGATTTCGGTAAACCAGTCCGTTCCGTTCCAGAAGAACTGGTTGTTTCCGAAAGTGTCCTGAACGGAATAGTTCACAACCGTCATCAAGGGAATGACAGCCGAGAAAGCCACCAGCACGAGGACCGGCAGAACCAGAAACCAGGCTTTGTTGTTCCAGGTTTTTTCCATGATCAAGCCTCCGGTCCGGCGCGCCAAGAGTCGGCATAGATACTGATAGCTGATGGCTCGAAGGTCACCCGGGGATCGGCCGGAATTTCCTCGTCCTCGGGAATGACGATCGCGATCGGCTGGCCGGCGAACTGCGCGCGGACGATCTTCTGCCGGCCGATATCTTCCACCTTGCTGACCGTCACAGGCATACCCTCACGGCCGACCCGGATAAACTCGGGCCGGATTCCAAGCTCTACCTTGGCCGCTGCCGAAGTCTTTGGCGCATAGCCGAGCGTTAGCGCGTGCTCGCCGACCCGAACCGTACTGCCCTCTACCTTGGCCGGCATGAAGTTCATGCCCGGCGAACCGATGAAGTAGCCGACGAAGGTATGGCTCGGACGCTCGAAGAGTTCGGCCGGCGTGCCGATCTGCACGATCTCGCCATCATACATCACCACGACTTTGTCGGCGAAGGTCAGCGCCTCCGTCTGGTCATGCGTGACATAGACCATGGTAAAACCGAACTGCTTGTGCAGCCGCTTCAGCTGCGATCGCAGCACCCATTTCATATGCGGATCGATAACAGTGAGCGGCTCGTCAAAGAGAATCGCGTTCACATCCGAGCGCACGAGGCCGCGGCCGAGCGAAATCTTCTGCTTCTGGTCCGCCGTCAAGCCGCGCGCGCGCCGCTTGGCCCAGCCGGCAAGATCGATCATCTCGAGGATTTCGCGGACGCGCCGGTCGACATCCGCCTCGGCCACGCCGCGGTTGCGCAGAGGAAAGGCGAGGTTGTCGTAGACCGTCATCGTGTCGTAGATGACCGGGAACTGGAATACTTGCGCGATATTTCGCTGCTGTGTCGGCAGGTTCGTAACATCCTGCCCGTCGAAGAGAATCCGCCCTTCGGACGGCTGAATGAGGCCCGAAATGATATTGAGCAGCGAGGTCTTTCCGCAGCCCGAAGGCCCGAGCAGTGCATAAGCGCCGCCATCGTTCCACTCATGGTGCACTTCCTTGAGAGCGTAGTCCTTCTCGCTCTTCGGGTTCGGCCCATAGGCATGGCGAATATGATCGAGGGTGATACGTGCCATGATCTTCTCCTAGCCCCCTTGCCTGGCGGTGGTGATCGCCCGGCCGTCCGCGCCGAACGCCATCAGGTGGCGCGTATCGATGAAAACGGAGATGTCCGTGTCCGGGTCGATATTGTGGATGCCGTGCGCAAGCATCACCCAGCGGGTGCCGGCAAATTGCAGATGAACAAAACTTTCCGAGCCGGTGATCTCCGAAACCTGTGTTCGCGCCGTCATCCGCGCCGAACCAGCCGTCTGGGCGGTTGGTGCAAGATGATGCGGGTGAAACGCTATGGTTGCCGGCCCGTCCGGCACGTTCTGAAGATGCGGCGGCACGGCAAAAATCACCGCGCCATCGCGCAGGAAATTGCCTTCCGATTTGACCAGATCAATAAAATTCAGCGGCGGATCGGCAAAGGTTTTCGCCGTCGTCAGATCGAGCGGATTGCGATAGACCTCGATCGTCGGGCCGAACTGCGTGATCCGGCCCTCGCTGAGCGCTGCCGTATTGCCGCCCAGCAACAAGGCTTCGGACGGTTCCGTCGTGGCATAGACGAAGATCGCGCCGGACTGCGCGAAGATGCGCGGCAATTCCTGCCGCAGCTCCTCACGCAGCTTGTAGTCGAGGTTGGCAAGCGGCTCGTCCATCAAAACAAGGCTCGCATTCTTCACGAGTGCCCGGGCAAGTGCGGTGCGCTGCTGCTGGCCGCCGGAGAGGTTGAGCGGCGTGCGATCGAGATAAGGCCCGAGTTTCAGAAGTTCGGCAGCCTTGCGCACCTCCAGATCGATGATCTTGGCATCCTTGCCGGCAATCCGCAGCGGCGAGGCAATATTCTCGTAGACCGTCAATGCCGGATAATTGATGAACTGCTGATAGACCATGGCGATGTTGCGCTTCTGGACAGGCATAGCTGTCACGTCAGCACCATCAAAATGGATCGTGCCGGTTGTCGGCCGATCAAGGCCGGCCATCAGACGCATCAACGAGGTCTTGCCCGACAATGTCGGCCCAAGCAGAACGTTTAGCGTTCCTCTTTCAAAAACAAGATCGGTCGGGTGGATATGATAGTCCCCTCCCACCATCTTTGCGGCCTTCCGCAGTTCCAGCATTCCGATTCCCGTGCCTCCACGCATCGGGGACCACATGTTGCCCTTATCCGGCCATCGCCGGCATGGCAGCCATGTACTCCTCCAGTGACTGAGCCTGCTCCCTCGAAAGGCGCAGACCATCCTTTGTTCTCCTCCACAGCACGTCTTCGGCGTGCCGGGCCCATTCCTGTTTGACGAGATAGGTGACCTCGGCCTCGTAGAGGTCGCCGCCGAACAGCCGTCCCAAATCGTCGACGCCGCGGGCTTCGCCGAGCAGCGCCTTGACCCTCGTCCCGTAACGGCGAACCAGCCGGCGGGCATGTTGATCGGCGAGGAACGGATAAAGCCGCTTCAGATCGGCGACCTGCCCCTCGTAACCCCGGACCGGGAAGTCGCCGCCTGGCAGATGGCTCTTGGCCGTCCACGGGGCACCCTTGACGCCGATCGCAGCGCCGATCTTCTCCAGCGCGTGTTCGGAAAGCCGGCGATAGGTGGTGAGCTTGCCGCCGAAGACGTTGAGTAGCGGTGCGCTACTCCCCTCGCCGTCCAGCTTCAACACATAGTCACGCGTCGCCTCCTGCGCCTTCGAGGCACCGTCGTCATAAAGCGGCCTGACTGCGGAATAGGCCCAGACGATATCCTCCGGCCTGACCGGCTCCTTGAAATATTCCGACGCCGCATTGCACAGATAGATGGTCTCTTCCTCGGAGATCCGAACATCCTTGGGATCGGCGGTGTAATCGCGGTCGGTGGTGCCGATCAGCGTAAAGTCGCCCTCGTAAGGAATGGCAAAGATGATGCGGTTGTCGGGATTCTGAAAGAAATAGGCGCGTGGACCGTCAAACTTTTTCTTCACCACGATATGGCTGCCCTGGACAAGGCGGACATGGTGAGCCTCGTTCTGGCCGAAGGCGGAACGGATGACATGGTCGACCCACGGACCGGCAGCATTGACCAGCATGCGGGCCTGATGGTTGTCATTGCGGCCGGTCACCGTATCGGTGGTCTCGATGTGCCAGAGGTCGTTCTCGCGCCTTGCCGACACCACTTTGGTGCGCGGCATGATGGTCGCCCCCTTGTCGGCGGCGTCGCGGGCGTTCAGCACCACCATGCGGGCATCATCGACCCAGCCGTCGGAATATTCGAAGGCCTTGGCAAATAGCGCCTTCAGCGGCTTGCCGGCCGGATCGCGGCGCATGTCGAGCACCGATGTCGCCGGCAACAGCTTACGGCCGCCGAGATGGTCGTAAAGGAAGAGGCCGAGCCGGATCAGCCAGGCCGGCCGGATGCCGCCCTTATGGTAGGGCAGCACGAAACGCAGCGGCCAGATGATGTGCGGCGCCATCGCCCAGAGGATCTCGCGCTCCATCAGCGATTCCCGCACTAGGCGGAACTCGTAATGCTCGAGATAACGCAGGCCGCCATGAATGAGCTTGGTGGCGCCAGACGAGGTGCCCGAGGCGAAGTCGTTCATCTCCGCCAGCGCCACGGAATAACCGCGCCCAACAGCATCGCGCGCAATGCCGCAGCCGTTGATGCCGCCCCCGATGACGAATATGTCGTGTATCTCCCGGCCCAATATCCCCTCCGAGCCTGCTGCGGATTTCGCATCGCACAAAACTCACGCAATTGCGAAAGTGAAGTCAGTTAAAACGAAAGAGATACGAATGTCAAACGAATGTTTCGCGGCGGAAATTCAGAACAGTGCCGGCATCATGCTTTAGCGAAACCTGCCGTTCGTTTCGATCAGCTTTACATTGTTTTCGAGGCAGAGATTGCGGATCGACGGCACCGGACAATGGTCGGTGATGAAGGTATGAACTTGGGAAAGTTGGCCGATCCTGACTGGAGCGGTGCGTTCGAACTTCGTCGAATCCGCAACCAGAATGACATGCCGGGCGTTGGCGATGATCGCCTGTGCGACCTTGACTTCGCGAAAATCATAGTCGAGAAGCGCGCCATCCACGTCGATCGCCGAAGCCCCGATCACGGCATAGTCGACCTTGAACTGGCGGATGAAATCGACTGCCGCCTCGCCGACGATCCCGCCATCCGAACCGCGCACCACACCGCCGGCGATCACCACCTCGATTGCGGGCAGCAGACGTAACCTATTGGCAACATTGATATTATTTGTAATCACCATCAGCTCGTGATGCTCGGCGAGCGCCTCGCCCACCGCCTCGGTCGTCGTTCCGATATTGATGAAGAGCGAGGCCCCGCTCGGGATCAGCTCGACCGCGGCCATGCCGATCGCCTGTTTCTCGGACGCGGCGATCTGCCGCCGCGCCTCGTATTTGACGTTCTCGGTCCCGCTCGGGAATGTCGCGCCGCCGTGGATACGCGTCAGCACCTGCGCATCGCAGAGATCGTTCAGGTCCTTGCGGATCGTCTGCGGTGTCACTGAAAAGCGGGAAGCGAGCTCCTCGACCAGGACCCTGCCGCTGGATTTCGCTATCGCCACGATTTCAGTTTGCCGGTCGGTCAAGAACATGAGCACGCACCTTTCGATCTACTTTCGTTTTAAAGAAAGCGAACGCCTGCGCAATGCCTATCTGTCACCTGATCACCTTCCGGGGCGAATTTGCTGCTATCGTTTCCGCATCACATTGACGACGAGCACACCGAGGATCGCCATGACGCCACCGACCGCGCCAAGCGCCGTCGGCGTCTCACCCAGCCAGAGGAAACCGATCAGCGTGGCGACGGGCGGAACGCCATAGAGAAAGTTCGAAGCGCGGGCGGCCGTCAGCCGCTTCAGCGCGATCGCCCAGGTGAGGTAGCCGATCGCAGTCGGGAAGATGACGAGATAGGCAACGCCCCAGTTCACCTCCGCCGGGGCGGCGGCCAGCGCCTGAATCGTCGCCGGTGCGGCCGGAAACAGCGGCACGGAACCGATCAGCAGGATCCAGGCGGTGACGGCAAGCGCCGGCATCCGGCCGAGCAGCGGCTTCTGCAGCACGCTGGCGATCGCCGAGCAAAGTGCTGCGCCGAGGATGAGGACGGCATTCGGATCAAGCTTGAAGCCGCCGTCGGAGGCAACCGCAATCAGCGCCACACCGCCGAAGGATATGGCAGTGCCGGCCCAGCCCCAGCGGCCGAAGCGCTCGCCGAGCGCGAACGTGGCGATGAGGGCGGTGAAGACGGGCATGGTGTTGATGATGAAGCTCGCCGGCCCTGCCGCAACCGTCTGCTCACCGGTGTTCAACAGAACCGCATAAGCGGCGATGAAGAGCACCGCAGCGATGGAAAGGCGGACGAAATCGCGTTTTTCCGGCAACGGCCGGTAGATCACGAGGTAGACCAGAGCGATGGCGCCGGCTGCCACATACCGCGCGGTCGCCAGTTCGATCGGCGTCAGTGGTCCGAGACAGATGCGGATCACCACGAAAGAGGACGCCCAGAAGAGGATTGTGACGAGGATCGCGCCGAAGGCGACCAGATCGAACCCGCCCTGCTGTTTCGTCGAAATCGGTGTGCTTGCCGCCATGCTCATTTTCGCCTCCATTTGTTCTTCGACAATGGATTAGGCCTTCGATGCGTGCTTGAAAAGCATCGCAATCGATGATCAAATTTGTCTATGGTTCACAGCTCGCCCGTGCTTCCGCCGCTCGATACGCTCGAGACCTTTGTCCGCGCCGCCCGGCTTGGATCGTTTTCGGCCGCGGCCGAGGAAAGCGGCATCACGCATGGCGCGGTGTCGCGGCAGGTCTCGCGCCTCGAGCGCTGGATGGGGGTGCGGCTGTTTGCCCGCGAAGCCAGAGGCGTGCGGCTGACGCCGGAGGGCATGCGGTTTTTCGCGCGGGCGGAGGAAGCGCTTGCACTGCTCGGCAATAGCGGCGAACGCTGGCTGCCTCGCCGCAATAGGGCGGTGGTGCGCCTTTCGGTGACGCCCTCGGTCGCCTCGTTGTGGCTGTTTCAGCGTCTGCCGAAGCTCGAAGGAAACGAGCTGCATGTCGAGTTGACGCTCGAACACCGGCTGGCGGATTTCGGCGAAGGCACGGACCTTGCCATCCGCTGCGGCAAAGGGCCGTGGGCCGGCGTGCGCGCCCTGTCGCTCTGGCAGGAGAAGTCGTATCCGATCGCCGCCCCGGCCCTGGCAGACCGGCTCGGCCAGCGCTCCGATGCTGTTTCGCTGCTCGACCTGCCGATCCTGCACGACTCCAATATCGAAGGCTGGCGTCGCTGGCTTGCGCGCGAGGGCGTCGACTACACGCCACGCGGCCACGACCGTCGCTTCGAGGATTACAATCTCGTCGTCGATGCCTGTGTACAAGGGCTCGGCATCGCTCTCGCCCGGCCGCCGCAGTCGGATGCCGCGCTTGCGGCCGGGCGCGTCGTCGCCGTGTCGGAGCGGACGCTCGACAATCATGTGGCCTTCCACCTTATTCGACCGGACGATGCGCTCAGAAGCCCCGCCATCGAATTCGCCAGTCGCTTCCTACGCGAGGCAGGCCATGACGAGGCGACGATCGCCGCTTTTATCGCACCCGGCCGGGCGAAAGCGTAGGCGGAAGGTCGGTGGCGACGTTCGCTGCACCGATTGAGGAGATTAGTAATGGCAACGGTGGTGCTGTTTCATTCGGTTTATGGACTCCGGTCACTCGAGCGCGATGCAGCAGAGCGTCTGCGGGCGGCTGGGCATCAGGTGTTTACGCCGGATCTCTCTATGCGGGCAAGGTCGCGCGATCGATCGATGAGGGCATTGAACTGAAGGAGGCGATCGGGTGGTCCACTCTTTGCCAACGCGCGGAAAAGGCGGTCGCCCCGCTGCCTGGCTCCGCCGTGCTCGGCGGATTTTCGATGGGTGCTGGCGTCTCCGCACATCTTTGGCCGAAGCGGCCGCAGATGGTAGGCTTGCTGCTGCTTCAAGGCCTCGCTGAAATTCCGGACAACGCGCGCCGGGGCCTTCCCGTCCAGATCCATCTTGCCGATCCGGATCGATTCGCGCCCAGGGAAGAGGTCGAAGCCTGGCAAGCGGTAGCGGCCCGGTCGAGCATCGCCGCGGAGATCTTCAAATATTCCGGCGCCGGTCATCTCTACACCGATCCGACGCTGCCGGATCACGACGCAGCTGCGGCCGAACTGACATGGAGCCGCGTCATCGGCTTCCTCGCCGCACTGTAGTAGCCGCCAGGCCGTTACTCCGCCGGAAACTGCAGGCGCATTTCCTTCGCCAGTTCAAACCCGGCGGCCCGGTAAACCGGCTCACCGGCATCCGAGGCGTGGATGACGGCCGTCGTGCAGCCGATAGACTTCAGATAATCAATAGCCTTGTTGGTCAGCGCCAACGCGATGCCGCGCCGGCGGAAGGCGTCGGCGACATAGACAGACCAGATGTAGCCATGCAGTCGCTGTTCCGGCTGGATGATCTCCGGAAATGGTGATTGGTGCATCTGGCACGACGCGGAACCGGCGATTTCACCGTCGACGATAGCAAGGAACGAAGTCAGACGCCGCTCCTCGCGTCCGCTTCTGATGAAAGACAAGATCCGCGCCGCCGCATCGGGCCTGTAGTGTTCCGGCGGCGTGCCATAGCTGTCCCAGATCTTCAGATGGTGCCCCACCAGGATCTCGTCCTCGTCGGGCGTTGCCGTTCGAATATCCATCATGTCGTGATCCGGCCGGGGGCATATCGGCGCGTAAAATCGCCCTTCAAAGGGGTGGCGCCCTGCCTCATCGCGGGGCGCCCAAAGGCATATCAGTTCGCGGCTGTCAGCGTCATCGACGCACTGCCGGCCGCAACGTTGAGGCCAAGCTGGCCGGTCAGGCTGACCGTCTGCAGATGGATCGAGCCAGAGGTTCCGCCAATCAGGAGATTGGCGCCGACACCGGCCCCGAGCGTCGCTTCGGCGGTAGCGCCGACATAGAGGCCGGCGAGCGATCCGCGGTGATAACCGGCGGTCGGCGCGAACACGGCCCAGATCAGGCGGCTGCGGGTGGTAAAGCCGAGGTCGATGCCGAGCTTTCTCATCTCGCCAGTATAACGATCCGACAGCTCGTTGCCGACGGTTGACTGGAAGATGCAATCGGCTTCCTTGGATGAACCGAGCACATAACCTGTACCGCCACCGATATCGCAGGTGAGGTAACCGATCTTGACACCATTGCGCAGGTCCGGCTCTTCATACGTCCTGGTTACGAGGTCGGCGGCATTGACCGCCCCAGCGCCAACCAACGTCAACGATACCGCGGCAAGTGCCTTCGCAAGAATTTTGTTCATAAGTCTCTCCTTCTCAAATCGTGACGAGCATACCCGGCTACTCGCCACCAGATTCGGCAATAGATAACGGACGGAACTGCAAAACGATCCCGATCCGGTACCATCTTCACGTCACCTGTCAGAGCGCAGAAGATGCGCAAGCGACAAACACGCTTACGGTTCAGCCCCCATTGGGACATTTCGAAGGCACTAATTCGCGCCATCCGGTTATTTCATGATGTTGTCAGGAATGGTTGCCGGAAAGGCACGATCCTGATCGCCGTCGACTTTCTGCGGACGGTATCGATTCATTTTGGCCGACCCGAACCACGACGACCGGATCGGCCGAAGCGAAACGTCAAAACGGATGGGTCGATACAGAAAAACCCGGCGATGTGTTCGCCGAGTTTTTATACTTGTTCTATTCGCGCTATACTCTTCGCATAAAGCGCATGACGAGCGACACGACGAACAACACCAGGAAAATGAAGAACAGAACCTGGGCAATGGAAGCTGAAGCTCCTGCTATACCGCCAAATCCGAGGACGCCGGCAATCAAGGCCACAACGAGAAACACCAGAGCGTAATAAAGCATCGCAATCTCCTTTTACGTTGCTGCGGAGATAACGGAGGCCGCCCCATTTGGTTCCCTGCCCGTCTCACGGCCGGCACATGCGACGTCGCATCGGATTTGTTCAGCCGAAATGAAAAGCGCCGCTGACCATCCGGTCGCCTTCATTCGGCTCGGGAGGCTCGGCCGCATCGAGATAGGCCTTGAGCGGCCCGGTCAGCACGAACCAGATGCTTGCTCCCAGCATGAAATAGGCTCCCACCGGATCGTCGATGCGGGCGATGAAGGGAAGGCAGGCGGAGGCGAACAGGACGATGATCCGCACCGACCACTCCGCCTCACGTTTGGCGATGGCGCGCGCTCGCAGCGACTTGTATTGCCGGGCGCCATAACCTCCTCCCGTCGCTTTCAGCGCCGAAAGCAGTTTTCGTGCTGATGGCAGCGCCAGCATGAGCAGCGCGGCGACACTGAGCGCGAAAGGTTTGCCAGTCATGACCTGCCCGCTGGCGATCAGGAGAAAGGAGAGCACGACGAGATTCCATGTCGGCTCCAACAGCTCCGGCGGTTGCCGCGTGCGGAGATGCCAAGTGCGCAGCAAGCCCGCCGCGCCGTGCAGTAGCGGCTGATCGATATAGCGATTGATCCAGTCCATGCCAATGCTCGTCCCCGATTGCATGAAGAGGGCTCCGAACACCACGGAATTTGGTCATCATCGTGGCAATACCTGCCGAATCACGCCCGTCGCGTGAAGGAAGCGGCCTGCCAAGGCTTTAGTTGCAACGTTAGCGCAGTTCCTGCGCGACCTCCCAGACATGGCCGGACGGATCGGCAAAGGCCGCCGTACGGCGGCCCCATGGACGATCGATCGGACCATTGAGCAGCATGATCCCGAGTTTGCGCAGTTCCGCGCAGACCCCGTCGACATCATCGACCTTGATCGTCAGCAAGACGCGACTGCCCGAACCGGATGCCGCCACCGGTGACGGATCGACCAGCTGCGGCGCTTCCGTACCCTTGAGAAGGTTGACCATCGTCCCCGAAAATTTCAGCACCGAGCAGACAGCGTCCTGATAGACGACATCGGCGGCAAAGACCTTTTGGTAGAATGCCCTCGCCGCGTCAATATCGTCGACGAACAGGGTGATGACCTCGATCCTATCCAACCTCATGGGCATTTCTCCTCCGTTGCTTCGATCGTCCACCGATATCGATGGCCGGCTTTCTGCTGGTCGCTTCGAGCCTGCCGGTTTCGACATGCCGGAAAAAATAATCGTCAGCTCCGCAGACCCGGCGCCTCGTGGCCGGTGTGCGCCACATATTCCGTGTAGCCGCCGCCATATTGATGCACGCCGTCCGGCGTCAGCTCCAGCACCCGGTTGGAGAGTGCCGCCAGGAAATGCCGGTCGTGCGAGACGAACAGCATGGTGCCCTCATATTGCGACAGCGCCTTGATCAGCATCTCCTTGGTGTCGAGGTCGAGATGGTTCGTCGGCTCGTCAAGCACGAGCAGATTCGGCGGGTCGAACAGCATAATGGCCATGACCAGCCGCGCCTTCTCGCCGCCGGACAATACACGGCAGCGCTTCTCGACATCGTCGCCGGAGAAGCCGAAACATCCGGCGAGCGCCCGCAAAGGCCCCTGCCCCGCCTGTGGGAACCGGTCTTCCAGCGACTGGAAGACGGTGTGCTCGCCGTCGAGAATATCCATGGCGTGCTGGGCGAAATATCCCATCTTGACGCTGGCGCCGAGAGCGACGCTGCCTTCATCGGGCTCGGCGGTCCCCGTCACCAGCTTCAGCAGTGTCGACTTGCCGGCGCCGTTGATGCCCATGATGCACCAGCGTTCCCGGCGCCGCACCATGAAATCCAGTCCTTCATAGATGCTTCGACTGCCGTATTTCTTGTGCACGTTCTTGAGGTTGATCACATCTTCGCCGGATCGCGGCGCCGGCTGAAACTCGAAGGAGACCACCTGACGGCGCTTGGGCGGCTCCACCCGGTCGATCTTTTCCAGCTTCTTGACGCGGCTCTGCACCTGCGAGGCATGCGAGGCGCGCGCCTTGAACCGCTCGATGAACTTGATTTCCTTGGCGAGCATCGCCTGCTGGCGTTCGAATTGGGCCTGCTGCTGCTTTTCGTTCTGCGCCCGCTGCTGCTCGTAGAATTCGTAATCACCCGAATAGGTCGTCAGCGTGCCGCCATCGATCTCGATGATCTTAGTGATGATCCGGTTCATGAACTCGCGGTCATGCGAGGTCATCAGCAGAGCGCCCTCGTAGCCTTTCAGGAACTCCTCCAGCCAGATCAGGCTTTCGAGATCCAGATGGTTGCTCGGCTCGTCGAGCAGCATGACATCGGGACGCATGAGCAGGATGCGAGCGAGCGCCACGCGCATCTTCCAACCGCCCGACAGGGCGCCGACATCGCCGTCCATCATCTCCTGGCTGAAGCTCAGGCCGGCGAGCACTTCGCGGGCGCGTCCTTCGAGCGCATAACCGTCCAGTTCCTCGTAGCGCGCCTGCACCTCGCCGTAGCGCTCGATGATCTTGTCCATGTCGTCGGCCTGCTCGGGATCGGCCATGGCCGCCTCAAGCTCACGCAATTCGCCGGCAACGAGGCTGACCGGGCCGGCGCCGTTCATCACCTCGGCGACGGCACTGTGGCCCGCCATCTCGCCGACGTCCTGGTTGAAGTAGCCGATGGTGACGCCCTTTTCACAGGAGACCTGCCCTTCGTCTGGCTGCTCCTCACCGTTGATCATCCGGAAGATCGTCGTCTTGCCGGCGCCGTTCGGGCCGACGAGACCGATCTTCTCGCCTCTGTTGAGAGCTGCAGACGCCTCGATGAAGAGAATCCGGTGGCTGAGTTGTTTGCTGATATTCTCGATACGAATCATGATTTGCGCGGGGCCTAAGAAAAGATTTTGGCGCCCTTATGCCACGCATGGAAATGACAGGATAGGCCCGTTTCCACCCCTCTCGATCTCCTGAGGATGCCGAAACCCGTGAGCGGTTTTCGGACGACATCGTGCTCGCTGCTTTAATTTAGAACGGGATTGGATAGTATCGTGGCTCGCGCCAAGGAGAAGCCGTGCCAATGAGCGTCCGCCCGCCGCAGTCCCTCAGACAATCGCAGCAGAATACAAACGGCTTCAACGTCCTCGAATTCGAGCTGACGTCGGAACGCGCCGATACGCTCGGGCGCCACGGGCTGAAGGTGGAGGCAGCACTTGCCGCGCTGAAGGCCTGGACCGCCGACCGCAAGAGTGGCGAGGAACGCGAGAGATTTCTTAATGCAGCGTCCGACGCCGTCTGGGCCTTCTTCATCCAGCGTGAGATCTGCGGGCTGCGGAACAACCGCGACGCCATTCAGCGTTATGGCATCCCGAACGAAGTGATCGCCAGATTGGGCGCCGTGCCAAAATAACACGTAGCGACGGTGGGAGCGGCTCCCTTACCTATTGAGTGGAAATCAGCGGCCCAGAAAGATATGGCTTGATGCCGAACCATGGCGAAAGGGAATTGTGATGCCAAGCTCGATCCGGATTGGAAACCAGCATCTCACCGTCGACGTCTCCTCCCTCGGCGCCGAGATGCAGGCGCTCACCACCAGAAACGGACGCTCATGGCTGTGGACGGGCGACCCAGCCTTCTGGACCGGGCGGTCGCCGATCCTTTTTCCGATCGTCGGCAAGGCGCCGGAGGACAAGATAGCAATCGACGGCACGATCTATCCGATGGCCCAGCATGGTTTTGCCCGCCGCAGCGAATTCGCGCTTGCGGCATCCACCGCGACGATGTGCCGATACGAACTGGTCGCCTCGGCGGCCACCCGGGCGGCTTATCCATTCGATTTTCAGCTGGCGGTGGAGCATGCGGTTGAGGGCCGCGCGCTGACGGTGGCGGCAGAAGTCACCAACCGCGATCAGAAGGCGATGCCGTTCGGGCTCGGATTCCATTCGGCCTTTGCCTGGCCGCTGCCGGGTGCCGCCGGGCACGCCCATGTCGTTACGCTCGACAATAAGGGCGAGCCGCCGCTTGTGCGGCTGCAGGGTGGCCTCATCAATCCTGCGACGCTGCCCTCGCCGTTCGATACCGGTCGGTTGGTGCTCGATCACGCCATGTTCGACCAGGATGCGATGATCTTTCCGCAAGGGGCAGGCGAAGGCTTAACTTATGGCGCCGAAAATGGGCCGACCATGCAATTCCGGTTCGAAAATCTGCCCAATCTTGCCCTGTGGACCAAACCGGGCGCTCCCTTCCTCTGCATCGAGCCCTGGCACGGAACGGCCGCGGAGGCTGGACGTTCGAGCGAGCTTTCGAAGCGGCCCTACACGACTATCCTGGCACCGGGCGCGGTCGCTCGCTTCGCCTTTACCGTCGAGATTTTACAATAGAAAGCCGCGCGCCCGACGGGCGCGCACGAAGGAGGCTTTTACAGCCGTCGCAGGCGCGTTGTCAGTGAGCGCCCGCGCCACCGCCAGCCCGCGGCTTTTGGGTGAGCAGCAGGGCGACGGCAGCAATTGCAAGAACCACGCCGATGACAGCGAAAGTATCGGCGAAGCCCAGGATGAGGGCCTGACGCCTGACGATCTGCCCGAGAACGACAACGGCCTTCTGCCCGGCGATAGCTGGGTCGGAAATGCCGTGCTGCATGAAATAGCCGGTCGTTTGCGCAAGCCGGTCGCGTACTTCATCACGGGAGAGCGTGACCGACTGGCCGATGATATTCGAGTGGAACTGCTCGCGTTTGGTCAGCACCGTGCCGAGCGTTGCCGTGCCGACGGCGCCCCCGAGATTGCGCAGCATGTTGGTCAGGCCCGAAGCAGCGGCCGCGTCGGTGGCTGCGATGCCGGCGGTAGTAATGGCGGTGATCGGCGTCAGCACCAGCGCCTGGCCGATGGCGCGGACGATGTTCGGGATCCAGAACTGGTCGCCGGCGGTATTTGCCGAAAGCGTGATGTTCATGAAGCAGCTGATCGCGAAGATCGAGATGCCGAGGAAGCCGATGTAACGCGCATCGAAGCGCTTCATCATCATCGGAACAAGCGGGATCAGCAGCAGTTGCGGCAAACCGGTCCAAGCCAGCACCATGCCGATCTGCTCGGCATTGTAGTGCTGAACCTGGCCGAGATATTGCGGCAGGATATAGACGGTGCCGAAGAGGGCGACGCCAACCAGCACGTTGACGGCAACACCGATGCCGAAATTTCGCTGCGTCAGCAGGCTGAGCTTGACCAGCGGCTTCTTCACGGTGAGCTCGATCCAGATGAAGCCGGCGAGAAAGACGAAGGCGAGGATGCTGAGCTTGACGATGAAGGGCGAGGAAAACCAGTCCTCCTTGTTGCCTTCCTCGAGAACCGTCTGCAGCGCTGACAAACCGATCGCCATGGTGAAAATTCCCGCCCAGTCGCCTTCCCTGAGCAGGCGGAGCTGCATCGGCTGCTTGTCGAGCGTCAGAGCGAGCGCTACGGCCATGATGGCGCTCGGGATGGCGTTGATGAAGAAGATGGTCTGCCAGCCATAGTTTTCGGTGAGGTAACCGCCGATGGTCGGACCGATCGCCGGCGCGAAGGTGACCGAGAGCGCAAAGATCGCAAGGCCGAGCGGCTGCTGCGGTTTTGGCAGCTTGGTCAGCACCATGGTGAAGGCCATCGGGATCAGCACACCACCGGCAAAACCCTGCAGGCCGCGCAGCAGGATCATCGTCCCGAGATCATGGGCGAAGGCGCAGGCGATCGAAAACAGCGGAAACAGGATAGAATTAACGAGGATATAGCGGCGGAATGAAAAGACGCTGCTGAAATAGGCCGTCAGCGGAATGACGACGATTTCGCCGATCAGATATGAGGTTGAGATCCAGGCACCGTTGTCGACGCCCGTTCCGATACCGCCCTCGATATCGAGGAGGGAGGCGTTGGTGATCTGGATGTTGAGGATCGCCATGAAAGCGCCGATCATCCCGGCGAGAACGGCGATCCATTCCCGGGTGCTGGCCCGGGGCTGCGATGTGGCGACGGCTGTTGCTGCGATGGTGGACATGACACGATCTCCTGATCCCGGCGCCTATTTGCGGTCGGCATCGGCGATGGTGTCGATGCTCGGTTGAACCGACATGCCCGGACGCAGGTCGCCATCGGCGGCTTCGTCATCAAGCACGATCTTGACCGGAATGCGCTGAACGACCTTGGTGAAATTTCCCGTTGCATTGTCGGGAGGCAGCAGGGCAAATTCCTGGCCGCTTGCCGGAGCAAGGCTGTCGACGTGGCCGTGATAGATGCGGCCTGGAAAGGTATCGACCTCGATATTGACCGGCTGGCCAGCCCGAACATCGGTGAGCTGCGTCTCCTTATAGTTGGCAATCACATAGACCTCGCTCGTCGGCACGACCGACATCAGCTGGGTGCCGGCCTGGACATACTGGCCAACACGCAGTGTGCGGTTGCCGACGGTGCCGTCGACAGGTGCGGCAATGGTTGCATAGGAGAGGTTCAGCTCAGCCTGATGCTGGATTGCCCGGTCATGGGCAATCGTCGCCCTCGCCTGGGCGAGTTCGGCATTCAGGAGATCGACCTGCTTGACGGCGGCATCGAGCGTGGCGTTGTCGCGAACGTTGGTTGCCTGGGCTGCAGCGATGGCAGAGGCCGCCTGCTGCGCCGTCTGGACCGGAGCATAACCGTTGGTCGCGAGATTGGCATAGCGCTTGTTGTTTTGTTCGGCAAAGGTCTCATTGGCCTTGTCGACTTCGACCGTGGCGCGGGCGGCGGCAATCGTAGAGCGCTGAATATCAAGCGACGCCTGTTTGGCGTCGAGCACCGCCTCAGCCGCAGCGACATCGGCCTCGGCCTGATCGAGGGCGGCGCGGAAATCGCGATCGTCGATGCGGGCAAGCGGCTGGCCGGCCTCGACCATCTGGTTATCGCTGACCAGCACTTCTGCGATATAGCCCGACACTTTCGGGGCGACGGTGGTATTGTCAGCCTTCACATAGGCATCGTCGGTCGAGACTTCGAAACGGCCGATGGTCCAGTAGTTGTGGCCGTAATAGCTGGCAGCGGCAATCAGCACGAGCGCCGTTGCACCGAGCAACAATCCGCGACCGCCGCGTTTGCGAACGGGAGGCTCCGAAACGAGGGCAGGTTCGACGATGCGCGGCGAATTGCCGGCATCAAGGGTTGCGGGTGCGGCTTCCGCAGTGGTTTCTGGCACAGGTGCGTTGTTGTTAAGGGCCTGCAGCGTTTTGATGGACATGTCTCTCTCCTGGGAGTGGTCGCTGTCGCTATAGGCCGCGGCCTTTGAATTCCGGTGGCATACGTTTTGGAAACTTGATGTTTTCCAAAATATGTATTAGAAAACGGATGTCAACGATAATTTGGAAAATTGTGATGGTCCAAAATCACGAAATCGAGAAGAGGTCGCGAGGCCGGCCGCAAGTGCGTTGTGACGACGATACGAGAAGCGTCATCATCGAGGCAGCCAACAGGCAGTTCCACGAGAGCGGCTATGCGGCCGCAAGCATCGCTGCGATCGCACAAGAGGCGGGGGTTTCGACCAAGACGCTCTATCGCCTGTTTCCGACGAAGGCAGACCTCTTTTCCGAGATGGTCACGGAGCGCACGGGGCGCTTTCTCATGTCGCTTGACCCGGGCACCCTCGCCGTGGCCGATCTCAGACAGGGACTTGAACGCATGCTGATGGCCTATGGCATGCTGACGCTCTCGCTGGATACGATCACCGTCACCCGGCTCGTCATCAGCGAGTCCGACCGTTTTCCCGAGATCGCCAATACCTTCTATGAGAAAGCCATCGTCAGGACCAATACGCTGATGGAGGACTGGCTGCGTAAGCAGATCGACCGCGGCCTGATTGCGCTTGACGAGCCGCACGCCGCCTGCGGCATGCTGCGCGGCATGATGATCATGGAGCCGCAGCGCGCCGCAATGCTGCGCCAGGAACCACCGCCGAAAATCGAGGCGATTGAGGCTCGGGCGAAGATGTGCGCCGATCTTTTTTTGAAGGGTTGCGCGCTCTGAAGCGTTGCTCAAGCTTCAGAGCGCGATGATTTCTGCTGAAAGGCGCAGCACTGCAAACCGCGGAACGCCCTCAGTTCGGCGGCGCGTCGAGCGCATGCAGGATGCCGCGAAGTTCTGCAAGGCCGCGCATGCGGCCGATGGCGGGGTAGCCAGGTGTGACGATCTTGTCGAGATCGTCGAGCATGCGGTGACCATGGTCTGAGCGAAAGACGATCGTGTCCTGCGCGCTGCGGCGCCGATCTTCCGCAACCAGTTCCCTGAGCACGGCGACCATGTCGACGTCGCCTTCCAAATGGGCGCTTTCATGGAAGGTCCGGCCGTCGCCTTCGCGGCTCGTGGCGCGCAGATGGGCAAAGTGAATGCGCGACGCGAAACGCCGGGCGATCGCAGGCAGGTCGTTTTCGGCGCGCACGCCGAGGCTGCCGGTGCAATAACACATGCCGTTGGCTGGCGACGGCACCGCATCAAAGAGCGCGGCATAGTCATCGGCCGTCGAGGCGATGCGCGGCAGGCCGAACAGCGAACGCGGCGGATCATCGGGGTGCAGCGTCAGCTTGACGCCGCGCGCCTCGGCCGCCGGCGTCACCGCCTCCAGGAATTCGATCAGATGCCGGCGCAGCCGTGCGGCATCGATACCGCTATAGGCGACCAGCTTTTCCCGGAATGCCGGAATGGTCAGAGGCTCGGTGGTCGAACCCGGCAGAGCCGAGGTGATGATGCGGGTGATGTCGGCGATCTCGTCCTCCGACATGGCTTCGAAGACGATACGCGCCCGTTCGCGGTCATCGCCGGAATAGTGCTGCGCCGCATCCGGCCGTTCGAGAATGAAGAGATCGAAGGCTGCGAAACGTTCGTGATCGAACCGCATGGCGGTGGCGCCCGTCGGCGTCACGAAATCGAGCTCGGTGCGGGTCCAGTCGACCACCGGCATGAAATTGTAGCAGACGATCGGAATGCCACAGGCGGCGACCGCTTCGAGGCTGGCGATCCACGCCTCGATTTCGGCCGTCGCCTCCCCGCCCTTGCGCTTGACGGCGTCGGGAATCGGAATGCTCTCGACCACCGACCAGGCGAGCGGCGAACGGTCGCCAGGCGTGGTCTCGATCAGAGACTGGCGCTCGCGCACTTCCTTTTCCGTCCACGCTCTGCCAATCGGCACCTGATGGAGCGAAGAGACGATGTTGGTCGCACCCGTCTGGCGGACATCATCCAGCGTCACCGGCGCTTCCGGCCCGAACCATCTCCAACCCTGCCGCATCCTTGTTCCTTCCCTTGCCTTTTCATTTCGTGTCTTAGTCTGCCATCAGCAGAAATAATCGGGGTAACGCGAGCGCAGCTCGTCGACGTCGGGAATGACGGCGCTCAGGTGATGGATCATCGCGTGCCGTGCAGCCGTCGCATCATGGGCGGCGAGCGCATCGCGAATGATCATATGTTCGTGCACCACAGTGTCCATCCGCCCGAGCACCGGCAGCGTCAGCCGCCGAGCCCGGTCGATCTGCACCTTGACCGTTTTCAGGATCGCCCAGATTCCGGGATAACCCGCTGTCTGTGCGATCGCCTCGTGAAAGGTCTCGTCTTCCTCATGGAAACTCGAGGCATTGCCTGTTGCGGCATGCGACCGCTGCCGGGCGATGATGGCATCGAGACGGCCAATGTCGGCAGCGGTGGCGAGGAGAGCAGCAGTCTCGACGGTCGTGCCTTCGAGCGCCTTGCGCACGACGACCGCCTCGGGAATCGCAGAAACCGGCACGCGCGACACGACGGTGCCCGACTGTGGGTAAATGTCGACCAGCCCGCCTTCGGAAAGCCTGAGTAGCGCCTCACGCACCGGCGTGCGGCTGACGCCGAAATCGTCGGCGATGCGCTTTTCCTGCAGCAACATGCCAGGCGGCATCCGCAGCGACACGATATTGGCATGCAGGCGCTCATAAATGGCGCCGGCGGTGGTGATCCGCCGCAGCCTGCCGACAATCTGCGGCGGGGCGACCAAAACTTCAATTGCTGATGCCTGCCGCATAACGATACCAAAACGGAGAGATTTTGGCATACTAGTATATCAATTATCTCACCTTGCCAACTCGTGTTGCCATGCGGGACGGCATGACGTCCATCCGGAGGATGGCCGGCAGCCGTGCAGGATGCCGGACCTCCGTACCAAGGTACCCATTGTTTGGAACTTAGATCGGGCGAGCTGGTTGAGATACTCAAGGAGACGCTCATGAAAAACCCGGCACGACGCAAGACAAGCGAAGCCCCGGCCGACGGCCGGCCGGAATTTCCATCCGCCGCGGACAGCCGCGGAAAGAAGACGGCTCGGCGAGCCGTAAACGACATCGGTAGGCAGACCGGCGGGTCGCCGGCAGCCAGCCGCGAAGAGGAGATCCGCAAAAGGGCATATTCGCTCTGGGAAAAGGACGGTAGGCCAGAAGGCCAGCACCGGCATCACTGGACCTTGGCTGAGCATGAACTCGACGCACCGGGCGAAATCAACAATCCTCCAAATCTCGCGGCACTGCGAGAGGCCTCGCGCCAACATACCGATACATTCCTCGTCAGAACCGATCTCGAAGATGCCGATCAGCGCGAAGCCTCCCCCGGCACGCGTGAGCAGAGTTGAACTTCAGCCTATAGCCAATCTTAGGAAGGTGCCGACATGGCCGACAAACAAAACTTGAACGCCGGATTCACCGGAATACCCGCCGAGCAACCGGAGGGATTGACCAAAGTTGCGAGGTCGGCGGCCAATGGGGTGACACGAGAGGTCTACGCCGTCGCCTCCGGCGTTAGGGATCACCCGCACACCGCAAGCGCATTATTGCTCGGCACCGGCATTCTGGCCTTCGGCCTCGGCTACCTCTTCGGTCGATCATCGACCGAAAGTATGACACGTCGATATTGGCGATAGCGGAGACGTTCAATGAAGCGGCTCGCGGGATGGAAGATCCGGAGCGCCCGGTCGCCCACCAGCCACATCTTTTGCCCGTCGGACATGATGCTAGAATAGGATGTCGCCCGAAGACCGCTGACTTTCGGCACCCTTGCACGATCGGCGGCGAAGTCCCGTCAGCTGGGTCGTTTCGAAGCGACCTGTCGCGTCATCTGCGTTAATGCTTCGCAGCCCGCCCGGGCGTGACGTCGCCCTCGGCGATCCCATTTGCGAAAAATACCGGTCGACGATCAAACTTCGAACCGAACCTGCACCTCACGTGTCTACTGCTGAAGCCGACCTTATGTCGCATCCCGTCATTTCGTACGCCCACGTTCGTCCACAGATGCTGTTGCTGGAATACCACGAGGCTTAAAGCCTTAGATTGCATCTAATCGCCCCGCTTGACAGGCGTGATCACGATCCTTAGCGAAACGGCATCAGCATGGTCAGGATCGGCAAGTGAAATACCTCAGACAACTGAAGATAGCAGTGCTCTATCCAGAAAATGGGGCGGGAAGCGCACGTGATCGGAACAACCGCATTGCGGTCTTTTTCTTTGCAATCCTTCCCGGACTTTCGCCGAACTTTAACTTGTTCATCCTTCTCGCATCAATGGTGTGGGGCCTCTGCTGTCTGGCGACGGGCAGCCTGGCCTTGAACCTGTCGAAATCCGACCGGCTGGTTGCCATTGGCATGTCGATCTACCCGCTGGTGATGATCGCGAGCATATTCATCAATCCACCTTACTCCGAAGAACTGGACTGGATATTCCGGCTGCTGCCTTTCTTTTCGGTCTGGCTGTTATTGCCGCGAATGCGCCAGTCTCCCGATGGCCGCCTCGTGCCGCTGTTTATTCTCAGCGCAGGTATCGGCATGATCGTTACCTTTCTCTTCAGTCTGCTGCAGATCATGTTTCTGATGGAGAGGGCGGAGGCTGGGACATCGAATGCTGCACTGCTGGGCATCATAGGCATTCTTTTCGGCGGCATAGCGCTTCTTAACGTTCAATCCCCGAAAAGCGTGGAGCAAAGAATTGCGATCTTGGGGTATGCCGCCGGTCTAGGCTGCGTACTGCTTTCGGGAACGCGCTCGGCCTGGCTCGTCATTCCCGTTCATATCGTCATTTTTCTCTGGTATTTCCGCAAACACAGTTTCCATCTGAGCTTGCGCAGTCTCGCCATCACCGGCTCTGTGCTGTTTGCGGGACTTATCGCTTTGGGCAGTGGCCAAATCCTCCATCGCATCGAGGCGCTGCAGGAGAATATGGCATCGCTCGACCGCAGCGACGGCGAGGTCACGTCGCTCAGTGCACGGTTCGCTCTTTATAAGGGGGCAGTATCAGCAATCAGTAAGGACCCGCTGACCGGCTATGGCCCGCAAAATCGGATGGCTTCGGTGTTGGCGGAGCTGCCCGACAGCTTAAGGCCGCAGCTGACCTATTCGCATGTTCACAACGGTTTTCTCACGGCGGGAATCGACGCCGGTATTTTCGGCATCGCAGCGCTTTCGCTGATGCTCGCGACGCCCGTAATTGGCGCGTGGAGAAAGGAAGCTGGGCCGGGCCGGGATCTGGCCATTGCGCTCGCTCTGCTGCTCGTCAGCAGCTACGTCATAACAGGCAGCTTTGGCATCATGTTCAATCAGAAGGCCTTGGATCCGATCTTCGCCTATCTGGTCGCTCTTATTTGCGTGGATCGCGGCAGCACAGGCTTTGCGCCCGTCGTTCGCAACTGACGTCTGGCACCTAGAGTATGATGCCGAAAAGTGTGACCGGTTTTCCGACGAGATCCCGCTCTATTTAATTTAGAGCAGGATGATTGACGGCTAAGGCGGCCGTATTGGTTTCGGCGCCGGTGAAAGCGAGATCCGAGACCTCGCCCGTTGACGAATAGCCGGAAACAAGCTCAGCCAATGTCGCTCGGGCAGCGATCATATCATTCCGATCCAATGCCGCATTGAGCGAGTTGAGCTTTTTCAAAAGCTCCGGCCAGGACAGGAAATCCTCACGCGCCTTCATAATCCGGGGATGCTGGGTTCTTTCCGGATTATCCCCGATCAGAAGTTCTTCATAGAGCTTCTCGCCGGGCCTGAGGCCGGTAACGGAAAGCTTGATATCCCCTTCGGGATTGATCTCGTCGCGAACGGTCAACCCGGACAACTCCACCATCTTGCGGGCGAGATCGGCAATGCGAACGGGCTCGCCCATATCGAGGAGGAAAACATCGCCACCCTCACCCATGGCGCCTGCCTGGATGACGAGCTGCGAGGCTTCCGAGATGGTCATGAAATAGCGGGTTATATCAGGATGTGTCAGCGTAACAGGTCCGCCTTCCTTGATCTGCTGCCTGAAAAGCGGCACGACGGATCCAGAGGAGCCAAGGACGTTTCCGAAGCGGACCATGCAAAAATTTGTTCGCATTCTGTCGGCCATCGATTCTGCTGAGAGCGCCTGCAGAACCATCTCCGCCAGCCTCTTGCTGGCGCCCATTACATTTGTCGGGCGCACGGCCTTGTCCGTACTGATCAGCACGAAATTAGCCACGCCGCATTTACGCGCTGCGCGTGCCGTGGCCAGCGTACCCAGGACGTTATTCTTGATGCCTTCCACGGCATTATGTTCGACAAGGGGCACATGCTTGTAAGCCGCGGCATGATAGAGCGTCTGAGGTCGCCAGCTCTGGATGATATGCTCCATGCGATCCTGATCGCGGACGGAACAGAGGATTGGAACGATCTGCAGATTTTTATGTTCGAAGAGCTCGGCCAGCTTCTGCAATTCGGCATGAATATTATATAGCGCGAATTCGTTCTGATCGATGAGGATCAGGCTGGACGGTCCGTTGCGGAGAATCTGACGGCATAACTCGCCGCCGATCGAGCCACCAGCGCCGGTGACCATCACCACCTTGTTGCGCATTGCCTTGTCGAGCAACTCTTGGCGCGGTGCGACCGCTTCCCTCCCCAGAAGATCTTCGATCTCCAGCTCACGGATATCCGAGACGGCGACACGTCCTTGAGCCAGCGCCGTGAGATCCGGCAACGTGCGGACATTTACCCTGGCTTTGCGAATATGCTCCAGGATTTCGTTGCGACGCTGCCGTGACGCGGAGGGAAGAGCAAGAAGCACATTGTGCACGCCAAGAGCTTCGGCGAGCATCGGAAGATCCGAAGGATCGTAGATCGGCAATCCGCCCATGATGCCGCCCTTGAGGCGCGGATCGTCATCGAGATAGCCGACGACATTGAGCTCGGCATTGTTGCTTAAGGCGGCGGCCAATTGCCGCCCGGCATTCCCCGCTCCGTAAATCAGCACCTTCGCGACCGTATTCTTGTTGAGGATACGCTGGTAGGCGTCCCCAAGCCAATAACGAATACCCAGCCTCGACAGGCCGATCGCGATTAGCAGCAGGAAAGGCTGAAGAATACCGACGGTTCTCGGAACGCCAGGCACGCTGAGCGCCGTAAATATCGTCATGAAGGCGAGGCCGTAGATCGCAATGGCCTTCAGCACGGCGATGAAAGCGGCCAAATTCGCATAGCGGAAGATCGCCCGATACATGCCCATGACGATGAAGATCGGCAGTGCCATGCACAAGGAAACTAAGACCGGCAGCCACTGTACGCCGGTCAAAACCGTCCACTCGTTCAGGCGGAAGCAATAGGCCAGCCAGATCGTCAGAACGCAAAAGCTGGAATCCACCAGCAAAGCCAGAGCGCGTTTGGCAACCCGCGGCATCGCCAGCAGAGGAGTGACGAGCGCTTGCATCGGCGTTAGGAACCATGCCGAGCGCGACGTCTCAGTGGGCGTATTGTCAGGCATTGCTAACCAGCGTCTCGTGGATCAATCGGACAAGCACCTTCTTGTCATTTTCTGCAACGAGCGCAACTGAAATAATCGGAAAGCACAGTCTTCCGCACCGTTCATCTATCAGAAGTAGGTGGTTTAATGCCGTATTCCCTTTCGGCGGATAACCTTCCCTGCGGTCATAAACAGGACGCGCATATCGAAGCCGAATGAACGTCGCTCGAGATATTCGACGTCGAATTTCACCTTCTCTGGAATCGGCAACTCGTCGCGGCCGTTGATCTGTGCCCAACCCGTCAATCCGGGCAGTAACTTGTCGACGCCGTGCGCCGTCCGCAATTCGATCAGATCATCCTGATTGTAGAGCGCCGGCCTGGGTCCGACGAAACTCATTTCACCCTTGAGAATGCACCAGAGTTGCGGCAGTTCGTCGACGCTGGATTTGCGCAAAAAAGAGCCGATGGGTGTCAAAAACCGATCCGGATTTTCGAGCAGATGCGTGGCAACCGTTGGTGTGTCGACGCGCATGCTGCGGAACTTCGGCATCAGGAAGATCTGATTGAAGCGGCCGACACGTTTTGACCAATAGAGGATTGGTCCCGGCGAGGTGAGGCGAACACCAAGAGCGATGATAAGGATCGGAACGAGCAGGATGATCGAAGCAATCAAAGCCAGGAAAAAATCCACCGCCCTCTTCAAACCCATGTTCCCCAGCTCTCTTCCCTACCACCGGCGGTTCCCGCCATTTGCGCTATCGATTGCCGTATCGTCAAAAAGCATTTCGCGTCAACTGCGCGAAATCGTACCCTCTGTGGACCGGCGTGGTTGATCATCGGACTCATTCATTTCCCTGGTTCCGAAGAACCGAGCATCCTGTAACTCTTTGATCACAAACCTAGAAGCGTCCAATAAGAAGCTATCTCGCCCTTCATTTCCGTCACATTTCATTAACCATAATAGTCACCACACAGAGGAAGAGCGAATTTCATCCCGCTTTACCTCTCACCGGCGAATTGATACGGGCGAGCGCCATCAACATCGGTCCGATGGCAAATTCCCCCTTTTCGGCGCGGCGTGTCAGATCGCGCAGATAACCGCCGGCGGAGGTGATATGCCCTGCCCTTTCGAGGACGCAGGCCATGACGGTGGCAGCGTTTTCAGCTCCCATGATCTCGCAGGCCTGCTCATAGGCCGACGGACTGACGCCGAGCATCGACCGGACGACCACGGCCGCGGCCATCAGATCGCGCCACGTGCCAATCGCGCCCTGGGGTCCGTATGCTGTGATTTCCGGACAGGCCTGCAGCACCAGTCCCAGCGGGAAGGATTTGAGCGCAGCGTTGGCCGAGGAGGCGGCGTTTGCGCCCGAGACAGGTTCGCTTTTCCGCTCAACCTTCTGTATTTGTTCTGTCGGCCCGACCCGACCTTTCGATCGGTCATCCGCCGTCTCGCCCTGCTTCGTTTCGAAAGCTGGTTCAAGTTCAGTAATGGATTGTGGATTTGAATTCTGTATGTGCCGCTCAGTCTGTTGGGCATTGCCGCTTTGATTATGGGTTTTAACCTGCATTTCCAACTGATTGACGATCTCTTCGCGCAGCATCTCCATTTCGTCGAGCGTAGTGGCGATTTGTTCGGCGGACGGCGACCGTGGCAGTTGCTCGACGACATTGCGAAAATGCAGATGAATAGCGCTCCAATCGCCAGCAGCACCCTCCTCCAAGGCCATCTCGATCAGCTTGGCGACGTCGCGCCGGCAAAGCGTCAGACGTTCTCTCAGCCGCTGCAGGTGCAATCGCTCCGCCACCACCTCCGCCGCCAGCCGCTCGATCTCCTCAGCACGCACGAGCAGCGGCGCCAGCGAAAAGCCGAATGCTTCGCGCAGTTCTCCACCCTGCTCCTTGCGGGCGTAACGCTTACCGTTTGGGCTATCCTTGCGGATCAACAGCCCGGCCTCGATCAAGGTCGCCAGATGCCGACGGATCGTCTGTTCCGCCATTCCATGCGCGCGCAGCGAGAGCTGTGCATTGGAAGGAAACACGACGAGCCCGTTGTCTTCGGAGAGCTCTCCCTTGGGATAAAAGCTCAGCAAGGCGTTCAGAATGGCGAGCGCCCGGTCGGTGATGCCGAGCAACGGCCTGGCCTCGCACAGCGCGCGATAGAGTTTCCACTTATCAATTGATTGGCCGGGCTCGATTTTTCGAGCAGCCGCCTGGCTTGCTAACATGCCAAGCGTCATCGACCGCCGCCCGAAGGGCGTCGTCACACTTCCGCTTTCCATTTTCTTCGCCTTCTTCAAGGCAAAAGATCACAGCTCACCAAATTCGGTGCCAAAGACTCTTGACTATGATTCGCGGAAATGTGATTCTCTGGGTGTCTAGATCAGAGAGGGCTTCCGCGGCGGCAACGTTCGGGGGCCTTTTCTTTTGCTTATTGATCTCCGTTTTTCGTCAAATCCTGTGTCTTCTCGAACGCCTCGTAAAGACGATCCAGATTGCTGGCGATATAGGCTCCAAAGGCTGACGCCTTCTCCGCCTTCAGCGCGATGGTGAACTGCTTCCCGTCATCCTTGATCTTCGCCTTGACCGCGCCGTCCTTGCGCTGCCAAGCGCGAGCTGCAGGCTGAAGCGCCGCTATGGATGATATCGGCTGTTGCCTTCTGCTGATGAAGGCAACCAGCATATCGAAGCGGGCATCCGGCTCCGCCGTCTCGAATTCTGCCGACGTGCTGAACTCTATCGCCCGAGCAGAGATGTTATCGGTCTCGAATTTTACCGACAGATCGTGCCAGCGGTCACGGCCGATGGTCTTTGCCGCACCGATTGCGGTCAAGACTTCGGCTGGGATCCGTTTGGTGACAGACAGCATCTTAGAAACCGTCGTTTTTTCGGCGCTGAGCGCCGACATGATTGTATCCCTATCGAAACCCAACGTGTCGAGCTTGTCGGCGAACATCGTCCTCTCGATGAACGAAAGATCGGCGCGCGCCGAATTCTCCTGGCCCTGCGCGATGACATGATCGCGATCGTCAAGCTTTTTGACGACGGCGCGGACAGGTCTACCCAGCTCTTTGGCGGCCCGGGCGCGACGGTGGCCGAAGGCGATCTGATACCGGCCGTCCTTTTCCGGATGCGGGCGAACGAGGATCGGTGAATCCTGACCCCGCTGGCGGATAGCCTCGACCAATTCGCGAAACTGTTCGTCGGTATGCGCCAGCCGGTCCATGACGAACGAATCTTCGATCAGGGCAGGGTCGAGATCAATCACCGTCTCGCCGGTCGCCAGCTTCTCCTCGATGGCTTTGGCCGCATCCGCCTTGGCAGCTAGCGCATCGATGCTGCGCGTCACCGCACCAAGAGCGCCGATCCCCTTATAGGCGATATGCTGTTTCTCGTCCCTGTGGGGCGGCTCATCTTCATTGTTTACCGCAGTAAACTTCTTGGAATCGTCCATCAGGCCCGAGAGTAAGTTTTTACGCGCCATCAGCCAGCTCCCCGCCCCGGTTTACCGCAGTAAACTTCTCGGTCATTTCCGCCCCCAGGCCTTGTGAACGAGATCGACGATCTCATTATTGACGGCATCCATCGCCTCCATGGCGCGGTCGTAGGTCGCGCGGGTAAACTGGCTCCGCTCCACCTCATAAAGCGTCTGGTTGGTCATCGCCGCATCGGAGATCGCGACACTGCGCAACATCGGATTGGTCAACACATGGTTCTTGAACATCGAACGCATGAAGGCGACCATCTGCGTCTGCGGCCCGTCCTGCGGGTCATAGCGGGTAACAAGATAACGCAGCCAATCGAGATTCATGTTGCCCCCAGCGCCCTTCAGCGTGTTCAGCACCTCGCCGAGCATCTGCAGAAACTGGCACATCGACATGACGTCGAGCATCTGAGGATGGACGGTGATCAGAACCGCTGTTGCGCCGCAAATCGCGCTCATCGTCAAAAAGCCGAGCTGCGGAGGGCAGTCGATGATGACGACATCGTAATCGTCGGCGACCGAGGACAGCGCCTCGTCAAGCCGTGCAAAGAAGACGCGTCCATAGTCGCCGGCCTTGCCCTGTGCAAGCACCCGCGGCGTATCATGCTCGAATTCCATCAATTCGAGATTGCCCGGCACCAGATGAAGGTTCGGAAAATTCGTCGGCCGGATGATCTCCCTCAGCGGTCGCCGCTGATCGTCATAGCGAATGGCGGCGTAGAGCGTCTCGTTTTCGTTAACATCGAACTCAGGCTGAAAACCATGAATGGCGGAGAGAGACGCCTGCGGATCGAGGTCGACGGCAAGCACCCGATGACCAGTCAGGGCAAGATGCTGGGCAAGATGCGCGGCACTCGTCGTCTTTCCACTGCCGCCCTTGAAGTTGACGACCGCTACGACCTGCAGATGTTCGTTGCCTCGACGATGACTTAGGTAATGGGTTCCGGCACGCGTATTGTGTTCGAGGAAGCTGCGCATCTCTTCCATCTGCGCCGCCGTATAAGAGCGACGGCCGGACGGCGTGACCTGGGGAAGAGGGCCCTTGCCCTCCAGCGACAGATTGCGAAGGTAGCCGCTGGTGACGCCGAGGAAGCGCGCCGTTTCAGCAAGCTGAAACTCGCGCAACCCCTTCAGCGCGCGCGGCGGAAACATTTCGAGCCGATGCTGCTTTAGCTTGTCGGATAGCTCCTGCGCCTGACCAATAATCAGCTGGTCGACATCGGAAATTGCTTTTTCTATCTGCGGTGCCATATTCATGGAAATCTCGGAAATGCGATTTAAAAGCCCTGCGAGCCTAGAAAGCGCATTTAGTCCCGATTCTAGCAGAGTGGCAAGGCAAATAGGGTTAACAAGACCCTATCGCTGGGTTGTCCAATCTTTTTCAGAGGCTTGGACATGCGGCCGGTGGCGCTACCGGTGCAGCAAATCGCGTCGTTGCAGACCGAATCGCAAGAATAATGGCCACATCGGCATCATAGCCGATCAGAAAAACTGAGAATCGAATTATCGATACGTGCGGCTCCCCGAAGCAAGCCGGCAACGGCGAGGCATGTGGCAGGGGAAGGGCATTTAGTGCCGCGTACCGAGCAGGCCGCCGCCATCCTGGCCGCTTTCGTGGGAAAGGGACACGCCGCTTCTGTCGAGATCCTGCATGAGGGCGCCGAGCGCAAGGTCCAGGCAATAGGCGGAAAATTCGGCATTCAGGTCTCTGGCGTTCTCTCGGGCATAGGCAACGAGCCTGGCGAGCGATACCAGCTCCTTGAGTTCGTCGTCACTTTTCGGCGCCATCATTGCTTCGGTTGCATCATGCATTTGAGAATTCTCCGGCTTGCCTTGCCAGCGCCTGCCGACAAAGCAAAGGCAGCTTAATCCCCTTGAACGAAAGAGGCGCGTGACACGGGCGTGACAGGATTTTTCGGCACCGCTTTCCGGCGTCAGGCCTCAGAAGCCGGCCTTGCGTAGAGCCACGCGATACTGTTCCTTCTGCCATTGCTCTTTGAAAGGAACGACGGAAAGCCATTTGTCGACATCGAAATCCGGATAGATCTCCCGCACTTTGCGCATATAGATACGCGCGTTTTTCATATCGCCGAGCATCGCCCAGCAGGCAGCCGAAAGCCGGTCCGCCGGGGTGCGGTCGTCCATTGCCGAGATTTGCTCCAGCGCCTCGGCATAGTGGCCGAGGGCGAAATTCGCGCCCGCCGCCGTCCATAGATAGTCGGTCGGGGTCAGCGGGTTGAGGGAGATGGCCCGCTCGATCTTGGCCAATGCATCGGCAGGGCGCGACGCGTGGACGAGCGTATCGGCATAACTTGCAATGCCGTCGGCATAGTGCGGGCTCAGCTCTTCCGCGAGCTTCAACGCCACGACGCTTTCGTCAAGATCCCCGAGATAAAGTTTGGCAACGCCGAGCTCACGAAAGCCCGCTGCAAGCGACGGATCAGCGACGATTGCCCGGTTCGCATAGTCCTCCGCAAGTCCGAGCAACTCGCTGTCGCCGCGTGCCGTCAGCAACCATTCGACGAGAAAGGTGCGCGACAATCCGCTGAGCGCAGGGGCGAAATGTGCGCTGTGCTGAAGCGCCTCGCGGAAAGCCTTTCGGGAGCGGCGAACATCGGGGAGGGCGAGCCGCTTGATATCCCGGAGACCGAGAAGGTAGCTGTGATAGGCAGCCGAGTTGCCCTCGAAGGAATCGCGCATGGTTTCATGCCGGCGGACCTGCCCGGCAAGCTCTCGAGCGATCTGCCGGGCGATGTCGCGCCGGTGACTTATCAATTCGTACTTCTCGAGGCTGAAACGTTCGGCCCAGATGACTTCATCGCTGCCGGCATGGATCAGCTGGACAAAGAGCGCACGATTGCCCGCACGATCGGTCAGCCTCGTGTCGAGAACATAAGTAATCGAATGACGCAGGATCAGCTCAGTTCTGTCGGCATTGCGTGCAATCCGAGCGGCCGTGTGGGGCGCCACCACCGAAACCGTGTTCAGCGCGCAAAGGCCGATGGTCACGTCCTCGATCAGCGCTTCGGAGAGCATCGGCAAGGCACCCACATCGGTCTCGCCCGGCGGCAGCAGCACCAGACGGGGCAGGGGACCAGGAACTCGAACGTCGCCGTCGCTGAGCGGCATCGCAACGCTCTGCGCAGGTTGACCACCTGCAAAGATTTTGCGGACCTCTGCCAGCGCCTGGACATCAAGGCCGATATCGAATTTGCTTTCCAGCTGATGTTTGCTGGTCTCGAAAAGGCGGCGCGCTTTCTCCAACTGTCCTTCGGACTCGTAGGCATCGAGAAGGATACGACGAATGTTCTCGTCATCCGGGGCCTCGCGAAAAATCCTAAGCGCCGCCTCCTTGATCAGGCTCACATCCTCTCGCGACCGGGCCGCCGGCAGCGCCGTCTTCAGCGCATCCACCAAGATTGCCATATGCCTGTCGCGCTGGCCGGCGATCCATTGCCGCGTACCGACGCTTTGGTCGGCGAGCCCCGCCAGGAAATCCTGGCGAAGGATAGTAACCAGTCGCCGCAGCTTGCCAAGGGCGTCGTCGCTGTCGTGATTGACGAGTTCGGAGAGATCACCAGCAAATGCGTCCGGCCTGACCCGCACACCGGTCGCCGTGAAGATCAGAAGTTCGGTACCGAGCTGGGTCTGACGCGCCTGGACACGCGATATGGTCTTGCGCAGGTTGGCCATGATGTCAGAATTGTCATGGCTGTCCCACAAGAACCGCGCCAGCGCCGAGCGCGGAAATTCGCTCCCAGCCCCTTCGCGCAGATCACGGTCCAGCAAATAACAAATCGCCAACAGGCCCTTTTCCGGAAAAGCCGCTGGTTTCCCGGCCGGGTCGATCAACCGCAACTCACCAAATGACTCGAGCCGGAGTTTCATGCGAATATGCCTGACTATTCTCCAAGCGGAAGGCTGATATCCGCTGCGGAGGCGCCCAATGTTACACTGCGGCTTTCCGTCTGCGCCATTGCCTTCACCAGTGCAATGACTGATTCACGGATTTTCCGGTCGGCAATCTTCAGAAAAGCACGATTGAGCACCAATCCCTCTTTCGTTCTGAGGAATTCGACGACGGGATCGGTGTTTGCGGGCAGTTCCAACCCTTGCAACGTCAACGGCTCGGAATTTTCCTGTTCAAAGAAGAAGCTCGGCGACGTATGAAGCACCTCGGCTATGCGCTGCAGACGGCTCGCGCCGATGCGGTTGATGCCCTTCTCGTATTTCTGAACCTGCTGGAAGGTCACGCCGATTTGGTCGGCAAGCCGTTCCTGGCTCATTCCGAGCAACTGCCGGCGCATTCTTATGCGCGCTCCGACATAGCCGTCTATCGCATTCGGTGTCTTGACATTCATCGTGTGTTTTCAGCCTCAATCGCATTTTCCATCACCGCAGCTGTAGTATCTCGCGCCCCAGTTTTCCATGGTTGTTTTTACATCGTAGGCTATATACGCCGCGATGGAGATCGATTGTGGTATGAAAGCCCCTCAAGTCAGAGGTGAAGCGACGCAGCCTTAGGCGGCAAAAGGGCAAATCGAACAAAAGCCGTACCGATCCTGATGAAATGGGACTGTGATTACCCCCTGGCTTACGCTAAATGCACTTCATCGACCGTCGCTTGATCATCTCTCCCAGCCCCGATCGCCCGACATCCATCGAACAAAAGCGACGCGGCACGGCAACCAACCGGGCCGTTCAGGAGGAATGTCCATGGCAACCGTTGCCGAGACCGCGCCCCGTTTCCAAAAAACAACGATGTCCATCCTGGTGGCGGTCAGCTTCTGCCATATGCTGAATGACATAATGCAGTCGCTGCTCGCCTCGCTCTACCCGCTGTTCAAGGCGAACTACGATCTCGATTTTGTTCAAATCGGCCTCCTGACGATGACCTTCCAGGTCACCGCTTCACTGCTGCAGCCACTGGTCGGCGTCTTCACCGACCGCTGGCCGATGCCCTATTCCCTGCCAGTCGGCATGGCGAGCACCTTCTGCGGCCTCATCCTGCTTGGCAACGCCGGCAGCTTCGTATTGCTGCTCGTCGCCGCCAGCCTGATCGGCTTCGGTTCGGCGGTCTTCCATCCGGAATCCTCGCGCGTCGCCCGTCTTGCCTCCGGCGGTCGCCACGGTTTTGCGCAGTCGTTCTTCCAGGTCGGTGGTAATGCCGGCCAGGCGCTCGGCCCGCTGCTCGCTGCCTTTATAGTGCTGCCGCTCGGCCAGCACAGCGTCTCCTGGTTCGCCGCCATCGCCATGGTCGGCATGGTCGTGCTGAGCTGGGTCGGCAACTGGTACATGAGCCACAGGCGCCAGAACGCCAGCAAGCCGGCGGCAAGCCGGACCCTGCCGCTGCCGCAGAACAGGGTTGTCTGGGCGCTGCTGATTCTCGTCCTGCTGACGGCAACAAAGAATGTCTACATGGCGAGCGTGTCGAGCTATTTCACCTTTTATGTCATCGACAAGTTTGCGCTGAGCATACAGCAGGCACAGCTGATGCTCTTTCTGTTCCTTGGCTCGGTCGCCGTCGGCACGTTCCTCGGTGGACCGATCGGCGATCGCTTCGGCGCCCGTTTCGTCATCTGGTTCTCAATCCTCGGCGTCATTCCTTTCGCGCTTCTCCTGCCCTATGCGAACCTTTTCTGGACCGGCATCCTCAGCGTCGTCATCGGCCTGATCTTCGCTTCGGCCTTCTCGGCGATCGTGGTCTTCGCCCAGGAACTGGTGCCTGGGCGCGTCGGCCTGATTGCCGGCGTCTTTTTCGGCTTTGCATTCGGGGCAGGGGGGCTTGGCGCAGCATTGCTCGGCAGTTTCGCCGATACTCACGGCATCGACTTCGTCTACCGCGTCTGCTCCTACCTGCCGCTGCTCGGCCTCCTGACGGTCTTCCTGCCGCGCATTCCCAAGCAGAAACCTGCCTGAGGCGATATCGCCCCGGACGGTATCGAGCCCGAAGCATCAGGCGATTTCAGACGCTATGATCACTCACGGGATGAACGTATTTTTCTCTTCCCACAGGGCGGGAGGGATCACCATTCCTTTAATCCACTATTTTTATAGATAATATTCGTCCGATGATACCGCCGGTCTCGGCATGATATTGGAAGGAAACGGCATGTCTGCTTACAAACTGGTTGGCCTTGCGGGTAGCTTCAACCGCCCCTCGAAGACCTTAGCGCTTGTCGAAAACATTGCCGGCCTCGCCGGTGCGACATACGGCTTCGACAACACCCTCTACGACCTCACCGATGTCGGCCCCTCGCTTGGCCAGGCGCTGCGCCGTGACGATCTCGACATTCGCGCAAAGGAAGTCATCGACGACATCGTCAATGCCGATCTGCTGGTCATCGGAGCGCCGACCTACAAGGGCAGCTATCCCGGCCTCTTCAAGCATCTGATCGACCTGATCGACCCGCATGAGTTGCGCGCCAAACCAATCATCATCACCGCGACCGGCGGCGGCGAGCGCCATGCGCTGATGGTCGAGCATCAGTTGCGCCCGCTCTTTGGCTTCTTCATGTCGCATACGCTGCCGACGGCCGTCTACGCGTCCGACCGCGACTTCACCGATTACCGTGTCGCATCCGAACCGCTTTCCAACCGCATCACCGAGGTTGTCGGTGAGCTCGCGGCCTTCTTTCCCAGCCGGGGTCACGCTCTTATCGCTGCCGAATGAAGAGTGTCGGAACTTTAAAACGGCGCCCGCTGAGGCGCCGTTTTCGTTTTTAGGACCCATTCGGAAGCCGTCATGGTTCACAAATTTGATGGAAATTTATCCTGCCGATATCGATGGCAGGGCAAGAGGTTTTCCGACCCTTCCTCCACATCAGACATTCGTGCTTCGCGCCCGATAGGCGCATTTGCCATGATCGGCCAGCTCGGGGCGCTTGGCCTCATTCAGTCAGACGGGATATAAAATGACCAAGAATAAAAATCACGGCCTCCACCTTTCGCGCCGCGCAACTCTTGCCGCCGTTTCCGCCGCCGCGCTCTTTGCCTTTGCAGTGCCCGCTCCCTCCTTTGCCGAGGATAAGTCGATCAAGGTCGGCATCATGGCCGGCGAAGAGGAAGACATCTGGCGCGTGGTCACGAGCGAGGCTGCCAAGAATGGCCTCAAGATCGAGACCATCACCTTCAACGACTATACGCAGCCGAATGAAGCGCTGGAGCGTGGCGAACTTGACGCCAACGCCTTCCAGCATCAGCCCTATCTCGACAACCAGATCAAACAACACGGTTATCATATCGTTCGCGTCGGATATACCGGGGTCTGGCCGATCGGCCTCTACACCAAGAAGTACAAATCCGTCGGCGAGATCCCTGAAGGCGCGGTCATCGGCGTGCCTAACGATCCCTCGAACGAAGGCCGGGCGCTGCGCGTTCTCCAGAGCGAAGGGTTGATTAAACTCAACGACGGCACAGGCATTCTGGCAACGGTCGCCGATGTCAGCGACAACCCGAAGAAGATCGAGATCAAGGAACTCGATGCCGGCATCGTTGGCCGTTCGATCGATGATCTGGACGCCGGGGTCGTCAACACCGACTGGGCGCTGAAGAGCGGTCTTTCGCCGGCCGAGCGCATTGCCCAGGAGCCGATCGCCGATAATCCCTACCGCAACTTCATTGCCGTCAAAGACGAGAATAAGGACGCCGAGTGGGTCAAGACGCTTGTCTCTTCCTATCAGAACGATACCGTCAAGGCCGAGTTCGACAAGGTCTACAAGGGAACGGGTCTCAGCGCCTATTGACCCGAAATTAGGCCGGGGTTAAGGCCTGCCGAGAGGCGGTCCGGGGGTTCTTGCCCGGGCCGCCTTCCGTGTTTGCAAGGAAAAACACATGAATTCCTTTGTTTCCACCACGGTGATCGAGGCACAGCCGCAAGCGGCGGTCGAAGAAGTGGTGAGGCTTAACGACGTCAAGCGGCGGTTCGGAGCCACGGCCGCCCTTGACGGTATTTCACTGACGGTCAGAAAAGGCGAGATCCTCGGTATCATCGGCCGTAGCGGTGCCGGCAAATCGACGCTGATCCGCTGCCTGAACGGCCTGGAGCGCGCCGATAGCGGCGAGATCCTGATCGAAGGCCGCGACATCACCGGACTTGCAGAACAGGAACTGCAGCCGCTGCGCCGCCGCATCGGCATGATCTTCCAGCACTTCAACCTGCTTTCGGCCAAGACCGTCGAGGAAAACGTCGCGTTGCCGCTGAAAATCGAGGGCATTGCAAAGAACGAGCGCTTAAAACGGGCGTACGAGTTGCTCGATTTGGTCGGTCTTGCCGACAAGGCGAAAGCCTATCCCTCATCGCTGTCCGGCGGTCAGAAACAACGCGTCGGTATTGCCCGGGCGCTTGCGGCACGCCCAGCACTGCTGCTGTCCGACGAGGCGACGTCGGCGCTCGATCCGGAAACGACCCGGTCGATCCTGGCGCTGCTGAAGGACATCAACCGTAAGCTTGAACTGACCATTCTGCTGATCACCCATGAGATGGAAGTGGTGCGCGGCATTGCCGATCGCGTGGCGGTCATCGATGCCGGGCGGATCGTCGAGGAAGGGCAGGTATGGTCGGTCTTTGCCAACCCTAACGCTGATATCACCGCAAGCCTGCTCGGCGGCATCCGTCCGCAGCTTCCGGATCACATCGCCAGCCGGCTGTCGGCAACAACAGGCAGCGACGCAATCCTCAGCGTCGATCTCGCCGGACCTGAAGCGCAGGGTGCGCTGTTTGCCGAACTCTCGGCGGCGCTGCCGCATTCCTTCCGGCTCGTGCATGGCGGCATCGATCATATTCAGAACCAGCCGGTGGCGCGGTTCTTCATCGCCATTCCCATGCGCGACCCTGCGCTTGCCGGAAAGGTCGAACAATTCCTGACGGCCCGGTCCGCCCGGGTGGAGGTGCTTGGTTATGACACCGATCATGCTTGAACTGCTTGTTCGCTCCCTATGGGAGACGATCCTGATGACTGTCGCCTCGGGCGTGATATCACTCGCCGCCGGCCTGCCGCTCGGCCTTGCGCTGGTGGCAACGGCACGCGGCGGCATCGCCGAAAACCTCTGGATCAATCGCGTGCTCGGCGGCATCATCAACGGCTTCCGCTCGGTGCCCTTCATCATCCTGCTGGTGGCGCTGATCCCGCTGACGCGGCTGATCGTCGGCACCGCACTCGGCACATGGGCAGCCATCGTGCCGCTCGCCATCGCCGCGACGCCCTATTACGCCCGTATCGCCGAAGTGTCGCTGCGCGAGGTCGACCGTGGGCTGATCGATGCCGTGCGCGCCATGGGCGGCGATCGCTGGACGATCATTCGAGAGGTGCTGGTGCCCGAAGCGCTGCCGGGCATCGTCGCCGGTTTCACCGTCACGCTGGTAACGCTGATCGGCGCCTCGGCGATGGCCGGCGCGATCGGCGCCGGCGGCCTCGGCGATCTCGCCATCCGCTATGGCTATCAACGTTTCGAAACCAATGTGATGATCGCGGTGGTGGTAGTACTCATCGTCCTCGTCTGCGGCATCCAGTGGCTCGGCGACCGGCTGGTCGCCAAGCTGGATCATCGATAGATCAGCGCCGGTATCCGGCAGCGGGATGAGCGGCGGGCAACCTGCCGTTCCCGCCGCCGAAGAGCTTCTGCCGCAATGGCCCTTCGGTATAATCGGCCTTGAAGACGCCGCGCTCCTGCAGCACCGGCACCACCAGATCAACGAAATCGCGCAGGCTCTCCGGCGCCACTGTCCGTGCTAGGTTGAAGCCGTCGATACCGCCTTCCTCGATCCATGTCTCGAGGTGATCGGCGACCTGCTGCGGCGAGCCAACCATCGGCTTCATCCGGCTACCGAGGACCATCTGGTCGATGATGTCACGTGGTGTCACCGACTTTGCCGCCTGTTTGGTGATTGAAGCAAGTGCCGATTGATTGGCGTTCGTCGACCTCTGATCGATGACCTCATCCAATCCATATTTCGACAAGTCGATGCCGATAGAGGCAGAGTAATGCGCAAGCGAGGCCTCGACGCTCGAATGCCGGCGATAATCCTCAAGCTTGTCGTGTGCTTCCTTCTCAGTCCGCCCAACGACGACGCTGATCAGGTTCAGGATCTTCAACGCGTCGGCGCCGCGGCCGAACGCCGCTGCCTTCGCCCGCAGCGCATCAACGGTCGATCTCGCAGCCCTGGGAATCGGACTGGCGATGAAGACACATTCGGCGTGTCGTGCGGCAAAATCCTGCCCGCGGGCCGAAGCGCCGGCCTGGAAGAGCAGGGGCGTGCGCTGCGGAGACGGCTGGCAGAGATGGATGCCCTCCATCCGGTAATATTTGCCGTTGTGACTGACAGCTCGCACTTTGGAGGGATCGGCATAGATGCCGCCCGCCTTGTCGCGCAGAACCGCATCGTCATCCCAGCTGCCCTCCCAGAGCTTGTAGACGATCTCGAGATATTCCTCGGCGGCGTCGTAGCGCGCATCATGTTCCGGGAGCTTGTCGAAACCCATGCTGCGGGCAGCGCTGTCGAGATATCCGGTGACGATATTCCAGCCGATCCGCCCCTTGGTCAGGTGATCGAGCGTCGACATGCGCCGCGCCAGCAAAAAAGGCGGCTCGTAGGTGGTGTTGACCGTTACGCCGAAACCCAGATGTTTGGTGACATAGGCCATCGCTGAAATCGGGATCAACGGGTCATTGACGGGGACCTGCGCCGCCGTCTCGATCACCGGCGCCGGACTGCCCTTGTAGACGTCATAAACGCCGACGATATCGGCGAGGAAGATGCCGTCCAGCTTGCCGCGTTCGGCGGTCCTGGCGAACTCCGTCCAGTAATCGAGATCGGTATAGTCCACCGACCGGTCCCGCGGATGTGTCCACAGGCCATGGTTGATATGCCCGACGCAATTCATGTCGAAGGCATAGATCTGCATTGTCTTCATGAGACGAGTCCTGACGAGGGAATAACAATCAAGGATTTGTATCGCACGGCGATCCTGTGGAATGGTAGGGTGCGGAAGAAAAAGCCGGAGAAAACGCATGACGAAGAAGACGCTGTCGGATTGGACGGAGCTCGCGCAGAAGGAATCGCGCGCCTCGCCAGAAACCCTGACCTGGCAGACGCCGGAGGGTATCGCCGTCAAGCCGCTCTATACGGCCGAGGATCTCGAGGGCGCCGATCACCTTGGCTCGCTTCCCGGCTTTTCGCCCTTCACCCGCGGCCCGCGCGCGACGATGTATGCCGGCCGGCCCTGGACGATCCGCCAATATGCCGGCTTCTCGACGGCAGAGGCATCGAACGCTTTTTACCGGAAGAATCTGGCCGCCGGTCAGAAGGGCCTCTCCGTCGCCTTCGATCTCGCCACCCACCGCGGTTATGACAGCGACCATCCGCGCGTCGAAGGCGATGTCGGCAAGGCGGGCGTCGCGATCGACAGTGTCGAGGACATGAAGATCCTGTTCGACGGCATTCCGCTTGCCGACATGTCCGTCTCGATGACCATGAACGGCGCCGTCATCCCGATCCTCGCCTCCTACATTGTCGCCAGCGAGGAGCAGGGCGTTTCGAAGGCCGATCTGTCGGGCACCATTCAGAACGACATCCTCAAGGAGTTCATGGTCCGCAACACCTATATCTACCCGCCGGAACCGTCGATGCGGATCGTTGCCGACATCATCGAATATACGGCAAGGGAGATGCCGAAATTCAACTCGATCTCGATCTCCGGCTATCACATGCAGGAGGCTGGCGCGACGCTCGTCCAGGAACTCGCCTTCACGCTTGCCGATGGTCGGGAATATGTCAGGGCGGCGATCGCCAAGGGGCTGAGTGTCGACGATTTCGCCGGAAGGCTCTCCTTCTTCTTCGCCATCGGCATGAACTTCTTCATGGAGGCGGCCAAGCTTCGTGCCGCCCGCCTGCTTTGGACCCGGATCATGGAGGAGTTCCAGCCAAAGAAGGCTTCCTCGCTGATGTTGCGCACCCATTGCCAGACCTCCGGCGTCTCGCTGCAGGAACAGGATCCCTATAACAACATCATTCGCACCGCCTTCGAGGCGATGTCGGCCGTGCTCGGCGGCACGCAGTCGTTGCATACCAATTCCTTCGACGAAGCGATCGCGCTGCCGACCGAATTTTCGGCCCGCATCGCCCGCAACACTCAGCTGATCCTGCAGCATGAAACCGGCGTCACTAGGGTGGTCGATCCGCTGGCTGGCTCTTATTACGTCGAGAGCCTGACGAAGGAGCTCGCGGAAAAAGCCTGGGCGCTGATCGAGGAGGTGGAGGCGCTCGGCGGCATGACGAAGGCCGTCAACGAGGGTCTGCCGAAACGGCTGATCGAGGAAGCAGCCGCGCGGCGCCAGGCGGCCGTCGACAAGGGCGAGGAGGTCATCGTCGGCGTCAACCGCTACAGGCTCGACAACGAACAGCCGATCGACATTCTGGAGATCGATAACAGTGCGGTGCGCACAGCCCAAATCAAACGCATCGAGGAAACGAAGCGGCGGCGTGATAGCAACGCCGTGCGCGAGACGCTGGCGAGGCTGATGAACACCGCACGCAGCGGCAACGGCAACCTGCTCGAAGCCGCGATCGAAGCGGCGCGAGCCCGCGCTACGGTCGGTGAGATATCGGATGCCATGCGCGAGGCCTTCGGCGATCATGCCGCCACGCCGGAGGTCATCACCGGCGTCTATGGCGAGGCCTATAGCGACGAGCCGGAACTCGCCGTGCTGAAGGCCCGCATGACGGAGGTGACGGAAGCGATGGGGCACCGGCCGAAGATCATGGTCGCCAAGCTCGGCCAGGACGGGCACGACCGGGGCGCCAAGGTGATCGCTTCAGCCTTCGGCGATATCGGTTTCGACGTGCTCGCCGGCCCGCTGTTCCAAACGCCTGACGAGGCCGTCGAGATGGCGCTCGGCGAAAAGGTCAATGTCGTCGGCGTCTCGTCGTTGGCGGCCGGTCACAGAACGTTGCTGCCGCAGTTGATCGACAGACTGAGAGCGCAGGGCGGTGACGATATCATCGTCGTTTGCGGCGGCGTCATCCCGCGGCAGGATTATGAATTCCTGCACGAACACGGCGTTGCGGCCGTGTTCGGTCCGGGCACCAACGTCCTCGAAGCGGCAAACTCCGTCCTCGACCTGCTGCAGGGCAGGCGGCGGAACCAGTAAGAGGGCGTAGCGTTGTTCTCCCGCTAAACGCTAGACTAATGGAGAACAAAGGGGGAAAGCGTTTATGCGCCCTCATCAGAGAGCCAGATCCGCAATTGGCCGACGGGCTTGAAACCCAGCTTTTTCATTTCGTCTAGCACTTCACCGCGATCATATCCGACAAGGGGCAAATCGGCTGCAAAAGCGATAGTAGCCAATGAAATTGCATCCTGGAAGGCCTGAGGCGTACCAGCCAAACTAAAAATATTGGAGATGCCTACAACCTGCGGCGATCGATTTGCGATGCATCCCGCATCAAAGCCGTCGCCGGCCAATCGACCGTAGATGTGCATGTCGGGATCGGAAAGCAGGGCAGGTGTGAAGACGTTGGCATCGGTCGGGCTACCAGACTCTTTCCAGGAACGTTCCCAGCGATCCAGCGCTGCCGCCTCGCGAACGCGTACCCAACCTTGAGGCGCACTCGATGAGCTTTTATGAGGTTCAACCCAAATCCATGATGCGGAAAACAACAACCGGAACCCGTTGTTGTTGAGATCTAGCTTGGAAAAGCCGTCTTTGATACCAGGTCGCCGTCCTAGCCGATCTGTCAGCCGATCGATTTCAATCAGCTGCTCCTGTGTTGCATCCCTGTCGAGTGTCGTCATGTTGGAATAGTATGGAGGTGCGATTGCATCACTTGACCAAAACGCACTGGTTCGCTGATCAGGCAATCCATGGGCACGGAATATTGCCCGGTACAAGTCGGCATTGTTAGCGGCACAAAACCGCACTTTTTCTTCATCTGAGCGTTTCGGGATACCGCTTTGTAAAGAGCTATCTGTCATAGCAAACCTGTTGATCAGAGCAGCCGATACATTTCGCGACAAGCTGTGCGCTCAATAACTTATAGCAATCCGCGCTTCGCCAGATTGCGCATCAGCGCCGAAATGCCGAAGGTCCAGGGTGGGCATTCGGTGGAGAGACGCACAGTGTTGACGAGGGCGCCGAGCCCTGCCGAGGAGATCTCGACGACATCGCCGATCTTGTGAGTGAAGCCCTGCTTCTGCGCGTCGCGGTCCTGCGTCGGCGCAAACAGTGTGCCGAGGAAAAGCATGAAACCATCCGGATATTGATGATGGGGGCCAAGCGTCTGCTTGACGAGATCGGTCGGGTCGCGGCTGATCTGCGACATCGAACTCTTGCCGTGCAGCACGAAACCGTCCTTGCCTGACACCTTCAGGTCGAGTTCGGCTTTGCGCACATCATCGAGGCCGTAACCGGCATCGAATAGCCGGATGAAAGGACCGATCGAGCAGGAGGCGTTGTTGTCCTTGGCCTTGCCGAGCAGCAGTGCCGAACGCCCCTCGACATCGCGCAGGTTGACGTCGTTGCCGAGCGTCGCCCCCTTGATTTCGCCGCGGCTGTTGACGGCGAGCACGATTTCCGGCTCGGGATTGTTCCAGGTCGAGATCGGATGCAGGCCGACATCAGCGCCCCAACCGACGGAAGACAGCACGGGCGCCTTGGTAAAGACTTCGGCATCGGGACCGATGCCGACCTCGAGATATTGCGACCACATGCCCTCGTCGATCAGGGCCTGCTTGACCTTGGCGGCTTCCTGTGAACCAGCCTTCAGATTGGTGAGGCTGCCGCCGATCAGCGTGCTGACGCGCTCACGGATCGAGGCGGCGCGTTCCGGATTGCCGGCGGCCTTTTCTTCGATGACGCGCTCGATCATCGACTGAGCGAAGGTGACGCCGCAGGCCTTGACTGCCTGCAGGTCAACAGGCGCAAGCAGATAGGGACGCGCTTCATCCGGTGCTCCGGAGCTGTTGGCGGCGATCTCCTCCACGGAGCCGACCGCCTTGCCGCCTGCAGCGCGGACAAAGGCGGCGGCATCCTGTCTCTCGAGCAGGGCGCTCAGCGTCGGCGCTTCGCGCGACGTGATGTCGACCAGCACTCCGTCGCGAAGTGTCACGAAGCTCGGCCCGCCAACCTCGGGATTCCAGATGCGGCCGACAAAAAGACCGGCCGAAGCGGCAGCATCGAAAAGGGGATGAGACATGGCAACTTCCATCACAGGCGAGCGGGGAGCGCTCTTTAAAATTTTTCGGAGTCGTTGCCGCTCTCCAGCCCAGCGGCGGCCGAAATCGATCACATTCATGGAGATCGAGCAAGATACGGCTAGGAAAAAGACTTTCACGTGAGCGGATCGAACGGCGACCTTCTGGCGGATTCAATCGCCGAAAGCACGCAAAATAACTATTTAGATACAAAATGATCATTATACTTCATATACTTAATTCATGACATGGCCGTTTTCGCCTCTTGTCTTGTCTTGACAGACGTCAGCTTTCGTTATCTGTTTTGCCCGACATGGAGGAGGCTGGCCTCGGCGGCCGGATGAACATCCAAGGAGGATATTGCAGCGATGTTGAGATTTGCCGTCGTCGGAATCGACCATGGGCACACGTTCGATCACGTGAAGGGATTGCTTGCCTCAGGCGGCGAGTTCGTCGGCTATTGCCCGCAGACTTCGGTGCCGGCATTGCGCGAGGCCTTCGAGAAGACCTATCCCGACGTGCCGCAGATCGACCGGGAAAAGCTGTTCGAGGATCCGTCGATCGATGTCATCTGCATTGCCGCGATCCCACGTGACCGCGCCGGGCTTGCCGTCCGCGCGATGAGGTCGGGCAAGGATGTGATGACCGACAAGCCCGGCGTGACGACCTTCGCCCAACTGGAAGAGGTCAGGCGGACCGTCGCCGAGACCGGCAAGATCTTCTCGATCTGCTTTTCCGAGCGTCATTGCGTGCGCTCCGCTGTCAAGGCCGGCAAGCTTGTCGCCGAAGGCGCGATCGGCAAGGTGATCCAGACGCTCGGCGTCGGCCCGCACCGGCTGCAGCTCCCGACCCGACCGCACTGGTTCTTCGATCCCGAAGCCTTCGGCGGCATCATCGTCGATATCGCCTCGCATCAGGTCGACCAGTTCCTGTTCTATACCGGCTCGATCACAGGCGAGGTCATCGCAAGCTCGATCGGCAATTTCGGCATGCCCGACAAGCCTGATTTCCAGGATTTCGGCGAGGTGCTGCTGCGCTCCGACCGAGCGGCGGGTTATGTTCGCGTCGACTGGTTCACCCCGGAGGCGTTGCCGACCTGGGGCGACGGCCGCCTCACCATCCTCGGCACCGAAGGCTATATCGAACTACGCAAATATATCGATATTGCCGGCCGGCCGGGCAAGGATCACCTGTTCCTGGTCAACGGCAAGGAGATGACCCACATCGATTGCAGCGATGAAAAGCTCGACTATTTCGATGCTTTCACCGCCGATGTCGGCAATCGCACGCAGACGGCGATGACGCAGGATCACGTTTTCGAAGTCTGCCGCCTTTCGCTTGAAGCCCAGACGAAAGCCGCGCGGATCGGCGCTCGCTGAGGAGAATATCATGACCAGGAAATTGCGCGTCGGTGTCATCGGCGCAGGCATCGCTGCGCGGCATCTGGCCGGCTTCGGCTGGAACGAGGAGCTTTTCGAGGTTCCCGTGCTCTGCTCGCTCGACGAGGAACGCGGCAGGGCTCTGTGCGAGGAGTACGGCATCGGCGAGTATACGCAGGACGCAGATTCGCTGTTTGCCCGTGATGATCTCGATATCATCGACATTTCGACGCCGCCGAGCTCGCATTTCGAACTCTGCCGCAAGGGCATCGAATCCGGCAAGCACGTCATCTGCGAGAAACCGCTGTTCGGCTCGATCGCCGAGGTCGACGAGATGGGCCGCATCCTCGCCCGTTTCCCCGGCAGGAAGCTGATGCCGATCTTCCAGTATCGTTATGGGTCTGGCCTGCAGAAGCTGAAGCTGCTGATCGAAAGCGGCCTCGCCGGCAAGCCGTTCCTGACGACGATCGAGACCCATTGGTGGCGCGGCCCGGATTATTACGCCGTGCCGTGGCGCGGCAAATGGGCGACTGAACTCGGCGGCGGCCTTCTCGGCCATGCGATCCACGCCCATGACATGCTGAACTATGTGCATGGTCCCTGCGCTGAAGTGTTTTCCTATGGCGCGACACTGGTCAACCCGATCCAGGTCGAAGATACGGCAGCGCTTTCGGTCAAGATGCAGAATGGCTCGCTGGCGACGCTGTCGATGACGCTCGGCTCGCGCAAGGAGATCTCGCGGTTGCGCTTCTGCTTCAGCGATCTCGTCGCCGATAGCATCCTCGAACCCTATACGATGGGCCGCGATCCCTGGGTCTTCACCGCAGGAACGGAGGACCATCAGGCGCGGATCGACGCGGCGCTCGCCGCATACGTGCCCGGCGAGGACGGCTATACCCGTCAGTTCGAGCTCTTCCATAAGGCGATCGTCGAGGATACTGCGCCGCCGGTGACGCTACAGGATGCCCGCAATTCGCTGGAGCTGGTGACGGCCGCCTATTTCTCGCAGCGCACCGGTCAGCCAACGCCGATGCCGATTGCCGCCGATCATCCGCTCTATCGATCCTGGCTTCCGGAAGAAGAGCGGCGCGCGGCTGCCGGCTAGAACAGGATGATTTCAGGCCGAATCGGCCTGAAATCTGAATCCTCTTCTAAATTAAATAGTTAGAGCATGATGTTGTCCGAAAACCGCTCACACTTTTCGGCATCATGCTCTGAGCAGGGAAGGGCGCTCTCATGCTGAAATCCTTCGAACATGTCGGCATGACGGTGAGCGACATGGACCGCACTGTGGTTTTTTACTGCGGCCTGCTCGGCCTGCGCCTGCATCTGCGCAAGGTCATGGCCGACGGCTCTGAGATCGCCTTCCTCGATGCCGGCGGCGGCATGCTCGAAATCTTCGCACCGGCGGGCGGTGCGGCAAGGGCAGTGGATGTGCCGGAGGCTACCGCCGGCCTGCGTCATCTGACCTTCCTGTTCGAAAATGTCGACCAGACCTTCGCCCGGCTGGAAATGGCCGGCGTCGACATCAAGGAGCGGCCGCGCCTGGCAATCAATGCCGAGGTGCTTCACAAGGTTGCCTTCCTGCGCGATCCCGACGGCATTCAGATCGAACTTGCCGAGAAACGGTAAGCCGTCAGCGCAAGCCGGGTCTGCCGATCGCCCTGGTTCGCGCGGTCAGCCCCGTCAGGAGATGCGCAACCAGCCGCTTGAACATCCGTCGCCATTCTTCGCTCCTCACGCTCAGCTCGCCAACTTGACGCGAATATAGCTCCGCCAGCCGCCGAGCGAGGTGATGTCTTCGGCGCCGTTCACCGCATGTGCCTCGCAAAGAAAACCGGAAACGCTCGTGCCATCGTCGAGCGCCACCTTTCCGATGCCGAGCGGCGCCGGGATCTTCTGGACGAAGCGGCCGAAGGCATCGGCCGGCAGTGCCCAGATCTCAACCTCCAGACCGCGGCCCTTGTGGCCAGGTTCACGGATGAGGCCTGGCTTCGGCGGCACCGTGTCCGGCAGCACGAAGAGACGGTATTCGCCAGTCGTGTTGCAAGTCTTGATCAGCCGACCGCCGGCGCCGGTCAGCTCATGATTGAGCGGCATGCCGGTCAGATGCGCGCCGACCACGACGATCTCGACGAAGCCGTCATCGACAGCCGCAACACGGCTGGCTTCGGGGATGGCCGCCTGCCGGTCGATGCCCAGTCCGGAGCGTGCCGCGCGATGCAGCGCATCGGCGAGCGGCGCCAGCGCATCGTCGGTAAAAGCAGACGCGATCACGGTAACGCCGCCCGGCAAACCGTCTTTTCCGAAGCCAGCCGGAACGGCGATCGCCGCGCAATCGAGCAGGTTGACGAAATTGGTGTAACGACCGAGACGGCCGTTCAGCAACACAGGATTGGCGAGCATGTCAGCGACCGTGTAGGTGGTCGGTGCGGTCGGCAACAGAAGAACGTCCGCCTTTTCCCATTCGGCTTCGGTCTTGCGGCGCAGTTCTTCCAGCCGGTAGCGGCCATTGAAGGCCTCGACCGCGGTCTTGCCCCTGGCGCCCTCGATAATCCCCCGCACCGTCGGATCAAAATCGGCCGCATTCGTGGCGAGGAAGGTCTCGACCGCCGCAAGGCGCTCGGCGACCCACGGCCCGTCATAAAGGAGAGCGGCGGCCTCGCGGAACGGCGCGTAATCGAAAGGCACGATGGTCGCGCCGAGCACTCTGGCCCGCTCGATCGCCTGGTCGTAGAGCGCCTCCACCTCCTTGTCGCCGAAGAACTCACGCTCGGCGTCGGTGAGGACGCCGATGCGCAACCTCGACACCGGCAGGTTTGCCGGCTTGGCGCGACGGGAGAAAGGATCGGCGGCATCGAGGCCTTCGGCGACAGTGCGGATCGCAACGCCGTCACCGACGGTCGCGGCAAAGATCGTAATGCAGTCCATGCTCTTGCAGGCCGGAACGACGCCGGTGTTCGGCAGAAGGCCTGGGGTCGGCTTGATGCCGACCAGATTGTTGAAGGCGGCAGGCACGCGGCCGGAGCCCGCCGTATCCGTGCCGAGCGCGAAGGCAGCCAGGCCGGAGGCGACCGTGACCGCAGATCCGGAGCTCGAACCGCCTGAAATATAGGCCGCATCGAAGACCGAACGCGGTGCGCCATAGGGCGAGCGTGTCCCGTTGAGGCCGGTCGCGAACTGGTCGAGGTTGGTCTTGCCGATGATGATGGCGCCGGCCGCCTTCAGCCGCGCAACGACGGTGGAGTCCGCTTCCGGCCGATACTCATAAGCCGGGCAGGCGGCGGTCGTCGGCAGGCCGGCGGCATCGATATTGTCCTTCACCGCAAAGGGCACGCCCCAGAGCGGCAGGCTGTTTGCCTCAGGCGCGCGCGTCATCAAGGCTTTCGCGGCAGCGCGCAGCTCTTCGTCGGGCACCGGCGTGATGAAGATCGCCGCATCCTTCGAGGCGGCGCGGCGCGTTATCACCTCTTCGATGGCATCGAGCGGCGTCAGGCCGGATTGATAGGCGGCGCGAAGGCTTGAGAGATCGAGAATGGTCGGCAGCATGTCAGCATTCCTCCAGGACGACGATAATATCGCCGGCTTTGACGTTTCTTCCCGGCCCGGCGCGCAGATCGCGGACGCGGCCTGGCGCATGGGCGGTGACGTTGATTTCCATTTTCATCGATTCGATGATCGCAAGTGTATCGCCGGCCGCAACCGGGGTGCCCGGCTCGACCAGCAGTTTCCAGATATTGCCGGGCACTGCGCTGGCGACGCCGAAGCAGCCGTCCGGAATATCTCCATCCGGGCTTTCGCCGGCGCCTTCGTCGGTGACGAAGCTATCGAGGCCTGCTTCCTTCCAGCGCTGGCGTTCGGCATCGAAGGCTGCCTGCTGCATCGTCTTGAAGCGGCCGATCGACACCGAATTCGCCTGCAATTCCTTCTCATAGGCGGCATAGGAGAATTCGGTCTCCTCGATCCTGATGGGATAGCCGCCGTGCGGGAAGGCGGCGCGCGCCTCCGTCAGTTCCTGGTTACTGACCGGGAAGAAACGGATCTGGTCGAAGAAGTTCAGCAGCCAGGGCTTGCCCCTTGCAAAGGCCGGCGTCTCCCGCCAGGTGTTCCAGACCTGGATGGTGCGGCCGAAGAGCTGGTAGCCGCCCGGCCCCTCCATGCCGTAGATGCACATATAGGCGCCGCCGATGCCGACGGCGTTCTCAGGCGTCCAGGTACGGGCCGGATTGTACTTCGTTGTGACGAGGCGGTGGCGCGGATCGGTCGGGGTCGCAACCGGCGCCCCGAGATAGACATCGCCGAGACCGAGCACGAGGTAACTCGCATCGAAGACGATGTCGCGCACCGCCTGCTCGTCGGGAAGACCGTTGATACGGCGGATGAACTCGATATTCGACGGACACCACGGCGCGTTCGGGCGCACAAGCTCCTGATACTTCCGCATCGCAAGCTCCGCATCCGGATCGTTCCAAGAGAGCGGCAGATGCACGATGCGGCTCGGCACCTTGACATCCTGCGCCGCCGGCAGCGTCGCTTCGATCTCGGAGAGCAGCCCGAGCAGCCGCTTTCGCGTCAGTGTCGTGCCGTCATAATGGATCTGCAACGAACGGATGCCGGGCGTCAGATCGACGACGCCGGGAAGACGGGCCTCGACGATCGCCTGCATCAGCAGATGCGCCCGCAGCCGGAGCGCAATATCGAGCGTCATCGGCCCATATTCGACGAGCAGATTGTCGTCGCCCTGGCGGCGATAGACGACGGAAACCGGGCCGTCCTCCCTGATACCGACGATCGGCGAACCCGTCTCTTCCGCGACCCGCCGCACTGCCGGGCCGGCGATCGGGTCTTCCGGCCGCGCCACGGCGTGGAAACGGATACGGTCGCCGGGCTTGAACTGGCCCATTTTCCACTGTTCGTCGCGAGCGATCACCGCCGGGCAGACGAAGCCGCCAAGGCTCGGGCCATCGGGGCCAAGAATGATCGGCATGTCGCCGGTGAAATCGATCGCCCCGATCGCATAGGCATTGTCATGCAGGTTGGACGGGTGCAGTCCGGCCTCGCCGCCATCGCGGCGCGCCCATCGCGGGGCGGGACCGATGAGGCGCACACCGGTGCGGGCGCTGTTGAAATGCACCTCGTAGGCTGTCGAGAACAGCGTCTCGATATCGCCATCCTCGAAGAAGTCAGGTGCGCCATGCGGGCCATAGACGACGCCGACATCCCATTCGCGTGTCAATGTGGCTGGCTCCGTCGCTGGCGTCGCCGGTTCGGCCGGCGCCTGCCGGTCGAAATGCAGCACATGGCCCGTCTTCAGCGTGCCGGTGGCGTTGCCGCCGAACTGACCGAGGCCGAAAGTCGCCCGGGAGCCGAGCACAACAGGCGCGGCAAAACCGCCGGCGACTGCGAGATAGGCGCGCTGCCCCGGCCCTTCGATCGTGCCGATCGACAGAACTTGGCCAGCCCGGATCGTCACCGGCTCGTCATGCGGTACTTTTACGCCATCGCATGCCATTGGCATCCGGGCACCGGCCAGCGCGATGGTCTGCTCGGCATAAAACCTGAGCGTCGGGCCGGAGACCGTCAACTCCAGTGCGGCCGTCACATCGGCATTGCCGACCAGGCGATTGGCATGACGGAAGGAGCGCTCGTCCATCGGACCGCTCGGCGGCACACCGACATGCCAGAGGCCGAGCCGGCCCGGCAGTTCCTGGATGCTCGATTGCGCGCCAGGCGTGAGAACCTCGACGACATCGGGAACGAAGGCGAAGTCGCGCAGCGCCGTCGTCGCCACCTTGGCGCCGGCAAGCAGTTCGGAAGCGGCGATGGTTCTGAGATAATCGAGATTGGTCTCGATGCCTGATATCGATGTCGCCGCAAGTGCTACCTTCAGCTTTTCGATCGCCGCAGGCCGGTCCTCCGCCGCCACGATCAGCTTGGCGAGCATCGGATCATAGAAGGGCGTCACCTCGGTTCCCGTCTCGATCCAGCCGTCGACGCGGGCACTTTCCGGGAAGATGACCTCAGTCAGCAGGCCGGCGCTCGGGCGGAAATCGGCATGCGGCATCTCGGCATAGATCCGCATCTCGATCGCCGCACCCTTCGGCGACAGCGCCTCGGCGCCCGAGAGCACATCCTCGCCCGCCGCCTGCCGGATCATCCATTCGACGAGATCGATGCCGAAGACGGCTTCCGTCACCGGATGCTCGACCTGCAGGCGGGTATTGACCTCGAGAAAATAGAATTCCTCGCGCTGGGGATCGTAGATGAATTCGACCGTGCCGGCGGATTCATACGAGACCGAGCTTCCCAGATCGACCGCCGCCTTGTGCAGCCGCACTCTGGTTTCGGCGGAGAGGCGGGGGGCAGGGGTCTCCTCGACCACCTTCTGGTTCCGCCGTTGCAGCGAGCAGTCGCGTTCGCCGAGCGCGATCACCCTGCCCTTGCCGTCGCCGAAGATCTGCACCTCGACATGGCGCGCTTCGGCAACGAAACGCTCGATATAGACTCGGGCATCGCCGAAGCTGGCCCGCGCGGTCCTCTGCACGCTTTCGAAGGAGGCCTTCAGGGCCGCCGCATCGGCGCAGAGCTGCATGCCAATGCCGCCGCCGCCGGCCGTGCTCTTCAGCATGACGGGGTAACCGACAGTCTCGGCCGCCGAAAGCGCCGCCTCAACGCTCTGCAACAGATCGGTGCCGGGCAGCAGCGGCACGCCGCTCGCTTTCGCCAGTTGGCGCGCCGTATGCTTCAGGCCGAAGGCCGACAGCTGCTCCGGCCGCGGGCCGATGAAGGCGATACCTTCGGCGGCGAGCCGCTCGGCAAAGCCGATATTCTCCGAGAGGAAACCGTAACCCGGATGCACGGCTTGCGCTCCCGTCGCCTTGCAGGCCGCGATGACGGCATCGACGTTCAAATAGCTTTCGGCAGCTGGCGCTGGACCCAGGCGTACGGCTTCGTCGGCAGTCAGCGCCGGCTTCGAGAAGCGATCGGCATCGGAATAGACGGCGACCGAGGCAATGCCCATCCTCTTCAATGTGCGGATGACCCGGACAGCGATTTCGCCGCGATTGGCGATAAGGACCTTGGTGAACATCGATCAGTCCTCGCCATCCCAGATCAGCACCCGGATCGGCGTCGGATCGAAGCCGTTGCAGGGATTGTTGATCTGCGGGCAGTTGGAGATGACGCAGAGCACATCCATCTCCGCCACCAGTTCCACATAGTCACCCGGTGCGGAAATGCCGTCGACGATGGTCATCTCGCCGTTCGGCTTGATAGGCACATTCATGAAGAAGTTGATGTTCGGCACGATGTCGCGCTTGCTCATGCCGTGCCTGGTCACTTCGAGCACGAAATTGTCGCGGCAGGCATGCAGGTATTTCGTGCCGTGGCCGAAACGCACGGTGTTGCTCTCGCAGGAGCAGGCGCCGGCTGATGTGTCGTGCCGGCCGCAGCTGTCGGCCGTCATGACAAGCATGACGTTGCCTTCATTCGATATGATCTTCGTGCCGGTGCCGATATAGGCGCCACCCTGCGCCCGCATCGTATCCTGGTTGGAGTAACGCTCGGCAAAGTCATTGGCGCGATAAAACAACGTGTCGATCGCCTGCTGGCCGTAGCTGTCCTCGATGCGGATCGTCTGACCTTTGCGCACGATGCCGGACCATGGCGCTTCGGCCGGAATGAAATGATCCTGCACGGCATTTTCGAGGCGGCGCGATGCGGCGGTCTTGATGAAATCGGTCATCGGCATCCCTCCTCAGGCCAGCATCGATGCGTTGTTCTCGAAGCCGCGAAAGGCTTCGGCGGTCGCCGTGCGCGAGAGGTCGTCGGCTGCGGGCACAGGTGACCGAAAGCGCGTGACGATCACCGGCTTCGGCTGATAGACCGGGTCGGGATCGAGCGGATGCGGGCAATTGGAGAAGCCGACGATCATGTCCATCTCGGCGCGCAGCTCGGCATAATCGCCGCTGTTGGAAAGCTTGCCGCGCCAGTGGAAGCCGCCGTCATCGTCGACGCGGACGGGGGCGAAGAGATTGAGAATCGCCGGAATGTCGCGCCTGGCAAGGCCGAGTTTTCCGGTGATGAGCACGAGATTGTCGCGGGTATTGCGGGTCTTGACGCCGGGGTATCTGGCGGCGTTGGAGGCAGCCGTCGATCCGCCCATCAGGCAGTCATGGGCGCCGGAACTGTCCTCGATCAGCGAAAACATCACCCGGCCCATATCCGAGAAGATGACGCGACCCTTGCCGAGCGCCGTCGTCCACTGCACCTTGACCGTATCGACGAGGTTGAGTCTTTCGCTGGTGTCGGCGGCATTCCAGGCAACGAGCGCCACGGTCGAGCCGCCTTCGCCCTGATCGATGCGGATGGCCTCGCCGCGCTTCAGCGCTGTCGACCAGTACCAGCCGCCGGGGATGGTTTCCTGGTGGATGATCGCGGCCGCATCGATTGTGGACACGGGCAGGGGGCTCGGCGCCGGCAGGGCCTTCGGCGCAAATTCCAGCCCCTTCTTCTGATGTTCCTCGTAACGCTGCCGGTTGGCGGCGATCTCTTCGGGCGAACGCCTTACATGCATCATGGTTTTTCTCCTGACGGACTGGAAGCCGGGTCGTCCCGGCGAAGGCCCAGAGAAATGACCGGGCCGTCCCGGTCGGGGCTGAAGATGGAGGGCGTGCCGGCAAGCCTCGGCGGCCAGATCGAAATGTCCTTGGTGATCGTCGCGCCGTAGCGCTCCTTCTCCTCCGGGCGGTCACGCCGGCGCTCGAAGGCGACGACGCGCGTCGCCAGCGTGAAGGCCTCGCGCATATCGTGCGTCACCATGACGACGGTCATCTGCGTTTCGTGCCAGAGGCGCTTCATCAATGTGTGAATCTCGGCGCGGATGCCGGGATCGAGTGCGCCGAAGGGCTCATCGAGCAGCAGCACTTTCGGCTTCATGATCAGCGCCTGCGCCAGCGCCAGGCGCTGCTGCATGCCGCCGGAAAGCTGCGCCGGATATTTGTCCTCGGCGCCGGAAAGGCCGACTTCGGCAATCAGCCGCCGCGCCTCGTCGACGGCGCTGCGCCGGGCGGCGCCGAAAACCTTGGCCTTGTAACGGGAAGCGGAGAATTCCCGCCCGAGCAGGACATTGCCGAGCACGGTCAGATGCGGGAAGACGGAATAGCGCTGGAAGACGACGCCGCGGTCCGGCCCCGGCTCCTGCGGCAGCGCTTCACCGTCGAGCCGGATTGTGCCCCGTGTCGGCCGCTCCTGGCCGAGCAGCATGCGCAGAAACGTCGTCTTGCCGCAGCCGGACGGACCGACAAGGGCGACGAAGGAACGCGAGGCGACGGTCAGCGACACGTCTTCGAGCACGATCTGGTCGCCATACTCCTTCCAGACCTTTTCGATCACCAGTTCGCTCATGCCTGCTTCTCCAGCTCAGACCAGGGGAAGACGGCGATGCGGATGCGATCGAGGACATAATTTATGATCACGGCGAGCAGCGTGATCCAGACGACATAGGGAAAGATAATGTCCATCGAGAGATAACGGCGCACGAGGAAGATGCGGTAACCGAGGCCGGAATCCGACGAGATCGCCTCGGCCGCGATCAGGAACAGCCAGGCGGGACCGAGCTGAAGCCTGAGACAGGTGATCAGCCGGGGCAGGATCTGCGGCAGCACGACGCGAAGGCCGATCTGCCAGGAGGAGCCGCCGAGCGTTTCCGCCTTGACGATCTGTTCGCGCGGCAGTTCCAGCGCCTTCAGCGCAAGGTCGCGGATCATCGTTGGCGCGACGCCGATCACGATCAGCGCGATCTTGGAGGCTTCGCCGAGCCCCATGGCGATAAAGAGGATCGGCAGCAGCGCCAGCGGCGGCACCATCGAGATGACGGCGACAAAAGGGGAGAGCAGCGCCCTGAGATAAGGCAGCATGCCAATCAGCATGCCGATGACAAGGGCAGTGATCGTGGAGATGCCGAGGCCGGCAAACAGCCGGATCAGGCTCGCGCCGGTATCGGACCACAGCAAGTATTGGCCGGTGCGCGGATCGGCGATGAAGGCCAGGCGGTCGATCGCGTCGGCAAAACCGGCAAGACCGGGCAGCAGCTTGTCGTTGGTGTTTTCCGCCAGCCGTGCCGCCGAGCCGAAAGTGTAGGCAACGATCAGCAGCACGAAGGGCAGCAGCGTCAAGGCAAGCTGTGCGCCCCGGCTCGGCCTCGTGTTGATCCAGCGCATGGGGAAAGCTCCGCTGATGAAAGGTTGGGCGGCGCGGGCAGGGCCGCGCCGCTGCTTGGACATCGCTCAGAGCGAACTGTCGGCGGCCGCCTTCATGTAGGTCTCGGTGAAGCGCAGCTTGACGTTGCCGCTGTCGCCGAGAACCTTGCCGTCAGGCATCTCGATGCCGATGACGTCTGCCGACGGCGCGCCATTGCCGAGCAGGCCCTTCTCGAACAGGAAGTTGCGGACGAGATCCATGGTCTTCGGCAGGCTGCCCGAGGCGGTGAAAGCAACGGCATCGGTCGGCTTGGCAAACAGCTTGGTGGCTGCAAGCTGGGATTCGAAGCCCTTGAGATCGGTGCCCGATGCCTGGCCCATCGCCTCGCGCGCAGCCTTGCCGTCGGCACTGTCGGCGGTCAGGAGCGCTGCGGTCTCATACCAGATGCCGGCGAGCGCCTTGCCGAAATTCGGATTGTCCTTCAGCACGCCGGTGTTGGCGACCATCAGATCGATGATCTCGCCTGGCACCTGCGAGCTGTCGAAGACTTTCTTGGCCGTGGGGTCCTCGAGTATGGTCGAGACCAGCGGGTTCCAGGTGACGACCGCGGTTACGTCAGCCGTCTTGTAGGCAGCGACCATATCGGCATCGGAGGTGTTGACCACCTTGACGTCGCGCTCGGTCATCTTGATGCTTTCGAGCGCGCGGGCCAGCAGATAGTGCGAGACGGAGAATTCTACGAGATTGACGTTCTGGCCTTTGATGTCGGCAAGGCTCGCCTTGTCCTTGAGGATGACGGCATCATTGCCGTTCGAGAAGTCGCCGACGATCACGGCTGTCGTATCGACGCCACCGGCAGCGGGGATCGACAGGCCGTCCATATTGGTGAGGGTCACGGCATCGAAGGCGCCGGCGGTGTACTGGTTCATCGATTCGACGTAGTCGTTGAACTGGGTGACCTCGATCTTGATGCCGTATTTGTCGGCCCATTTCTTGACGATGCCGTGATCGGCCGCGTAACCCCACGGCATCCAGCCTACATAGATCGACCAGGCGACCTTGAAATCGGTCTTCTGTTCGGCCTTCGCGATGGAGCTGAGCCCGAGCGTCAGGGAGGCCGTCAGCGCGGCCATCGATAGGATCTTCGAAAAGGTCTGCATTGAAATTCCCCTTTGCTTTTCTTCAAAAGGGATCGGCAATGACCATCGTGCCGCCAATCCCTTGGCTTACGAGGTCTCCCGGGCTTTTATCCCGCCGTGCACCCGACGGGATGTCTCCCCCGCCGGTGGCAGCTCTCGGACCAGCCGCGCCTTGCGACGCCGGAACCCTAGCCACCAACTCTGCAACTATCGAAGCAAAGTGCGTGCCAAACCATAAATCATTGATTTTATTGAGAGTGCGCTGGCATCATCTCTCACAGAAAATGCATAGTGCATGCACTTGCACAGAAAATGTGCGCATTCTGCCGCCGCCTTAGGCGCTGCTAGTTTCGGAAGGCGCCGGCGGGAACCGTCGTCACCAGTCGGATGTCGCGGCGGAAGTCCGATGGCGACATGCCGGCGATGTGGCGGAAGGATTTATTGAAGGCGCTGATCGAGCCGAAGCCGCTGTCCATTGCCACCTGCAGCACGTTGGCGCCCTCGCTCATCAGCATCGCCTGGGCGCGCGACAGCCGCAGCAGCGTCACATATTTGCTGAGCGTCATACCCGTCGATCGCTTGAACAGGTTCATCGCATATTTCGGATGCAGGTCGGCAGCGCGGGCGATATCGACCGAATCGATGTCGTGCAGGAAATTGGCGGCGATGAAATCGCACATGCGGGCGACGCTGCGCGAAGAATGCGAATGCGGATGATCACCGTCGAGATTGATGGCTTGCGACGTCATCGAATAGGGTTCGAGCGCGATACGCTCGATGCGCAGCAGCAGTTCGTCGACGGCATGCTGGGCCTTGGCGGGATTGCCTGAGTTGGCATAACGGAACCAGCGGGCGAAATTGTCGACGTCGGCGGCATCCGTTGCCGAAGTCAGCAGTGTCTCGCCCTTCATCAGCCGACTGGAAATGCTGATCGGCAGGCGCAGCCGGAAGAAATAGACGAGCGGCAGATGCGCGCCGGCATAGAGCGAATCATCGGAGGATTCGTCCATCTGATGCGGCTGCCCACCCCAGAAGAGACACATTTCACCGGCGTTCAGCCGGAATTCGTGGTCGCTCATGCGATAGTGGACGCTTCCGCGAATCACGTAGTTGACCTCGACCTGCGCGTGCCAGTGCGGCATCGCCATCACAGGCGGGTGGGCATGAAACATTTGCAGCGCCGTCGGCGACCCCTCGATGCTGCTCGCTCCGGGCTGATAGATTGCCCGCACGCCAACCTTACTTTCCGCCAAATTCATATTCCCTTTTTAGGAGACAGCCGCTCCCTGACAGTTAGTTTAACCGGGTTCGTGAAAGGACGGCAATTGAAAAGGGAGGATTTTCAATGCGCTTCAAACTTCTGGCTGCCACCGCAGCTGTCGCACTGCTTGCTTCCGGCTCCGCATTCGCGCAGTCGGCCAATCTGACCATCTGGAGCTGGAATGTCGCTGCGTCGGCATTGAAGTCCACGCTTCCAGGCTTCAACAAACAGTTCCCCGATATCAAGATCACCGTCGAGGACCTTGGAAACAGCCAGGTTTTCGACAAGACGCTCGCTGCCTGTGCAGCCGGCGGCGACGGCCTGCCTGACATCGTCAGCATCGAAAATTTCGAGGCTGAAATCTTCTGGAGCCGTTTCCCGGATTGCTTCGCCAATCTGAAGGAACTCGGCTACACGCCCGAGATCCAGGCGAAATTCCCCGATTTCAAGCGTACCGAGCTTGAGGTCGGCGACGTCGCCTATGCCATGCCCTGGGATTCCGGTCCTGTCGCCGTCTTCTACCGCCGCGATCTCTACGAAAAGGCGGGCGTCGATCCGAGCACGATCAACACCTGGGACGATTTCATCGACGCCGGCAAGAAGATTTCCGCCGCCAATCCCGGCGTCGTCATGGCGCAGGCGGATTTCAACGGCGACAGCGAATGGTTCCGCATGCTCGCCAACGAACAGGGCTGCGGCTATTATTCGACCGATGGCCAGAATATCACCATCAACCAGCCAGCCTGCGTCGCCTCGCTTCAGAAGGTGAAGGAAATGAAGGACGCCGGCACGCTGACGGCGGCCAACTGGGACGAAAAGATCCAGGCCAATACCGCCGGCAAGGCCGCAAGCCAGTTGTATGGCGGCTGGTATGAGGGCACAGTGCGCTCGACCTCTCCCGATCTCAAGGGCAAGTGGGGCGTCTACAAGATGCCGAGCCTGACGGCCGACGGCCCGCATGCGGCCAATCTCGGCGGTTCGTCGCTCGCCATTTCGGCAACCTCGGCAAACAAGGAAGCAGCCTGGAAATTCGTCAACTACGCCCTCGGCACGAATGAGGGCCAGATCACCATGCTGAAGGAATTCGGCCTGGTGCCATCGCTGCTTTCGGCTGAAAAGGACCCCTTTATCAGCGAACCGCAGCCCTATTGGGGCGGTCAGAAAGTCTGGGCCGATATCCTGGCGACGCTGCCGAAGATCGTGCCGAGCCGCGGCACCGCTTTCCAGAGTGACGCCGAAGCCATCTTCAAGGCAACGCAGACGAAATTCTTCGCCGGCGGTTATCCCGATGCGAAGGCAGCCCTCGACGATGCCGCCAAGCAGATCGCTTCGGCGACCGGGCTTCCAGTGGCACAATGAATGACGATGCCGGGCGTTTCAGGCGCCCGGCGTTTCCCGGTCATTCGTTCGTGAGGAGGAGGCTTGATGCCGTTCAGAACCCGGAGCGCCTATGCGTTCCTTGCACCCTATCTGCTGGTCTTTGCCACCTTCTGGGTCTGGCCGATCATCAATTCGTTCCTTATTTCTTTTCAGAACACCCGCATCAACCCGTGGAAATACAGTTTCCAGGCCAATTGGGGGCGGCTGTTCTACGACCCGGCCTTTTACAATGCCCTTTATAACACGCTGATCATCCTGGTGATCCAGGTGCCGGTCATGATCGGCCTTGCGACCGTCATGGCCGTGATGCTCAATTCGCCGCTCTTGAAAGCGCGCCCGCTCTTCCGCTTTGCTTTCTTTGCGCCCGTCGTCGTCGGCGAGGTCGCCTATGCAGCGGTATTCCGGCTGATGTTCAGCCTCGATTTCGGCATCATCAACAAGCTGATCTCCGCCGTCGGCCTCAGCCCGGTGTCCTGGTTCGACAATGCCAATGCCGCCATGGCGCTGATCATCCTCGCCGTCACATGGCGCTGGGCCGGCTATAACGCCATCATCATCCTTGCCGGCCTGCAGTCGATTCCGGACGATGTCTACGAGGCAGCGACGCTCGACCGGGTGAGCAAGGTACAGCAGTTCTTTCATATCACCCTGCCGCTTCTGAAACCGATCATCCTCTTCTGTGTGGTGCTCTCGGTGATCGGCACCATGCAGCTCTTTACCGAGCCTTTCCTGATTACCAATCGCGGTGGTCCGGGCGGCGGCACGGAGACCCTTGGCCTGTTGCTCTACCGCCAGGGCTTTACCTCGTTGAACTTCGGCTATGCCTCGGCGATCGCCTATACGATGGCGGCCCTGGCCGTGGTCATCTCGCTTCTCAATCTCTGGGTCGGGAGGGATCCGAAATGAAATCCAGGTCGCAATCCCTTCTCATGCGCCGGATCGCGCTGCACGCCGCACTGGCGCCGCTTGCGGTAATCTGGCTGTTTCCACTTTGGATGATGTTCGTCTTCTCGACCATGCCCGACAACGGCATCTTCAGTCCCGACATCGTGCTCTGGCCATCCACCAACTTCATCGAGAATTTCAAGAACCTGCAGGCCGATACCGATTTCGTCGGCGCCATGGTGATTTCCGTCGGCGTCGCGATCATCTATACTTTCCTGTCGGTGATGCTGACCTCGATGGCAGGTTGGGCGTTGGCGCGATACCGTTTCGTCGGCCGCTCCATCGTCATCGCCATCATCATCGGTACGATCACGCTGCCTTTCTCCGTGGTGGTCATCCCGCAATTCATCATGGTGGCGCGCGAATTCCGCCTCGCCAACACCTGGGTGGCGCTGATCGTGCCGCCACTGTTCAACTCGCTCGGCGTGCTGTTCATGCGCCAATCCTTCTCGATGATGCCGGGTGAGCTTTTCGATGCGGCCCGCGTCGAGGGCGTCAAGGAATGGCAGATCTTCCTGCGCATCGCCCTGCCGCTGGCGCGCCCGACCATGGCGGCCTTGGCGATCATCCTCTTCCTCGCCTCGTGGAACAACTACCTCTGGCCGCTCCTCATCAATTCCAGACCGGGAATGATGACGGCGCCGGTGGCATTGGGAACGCTGATCGGCCTCACCAAGGTCTCCTGGGGCGGCATCATGGCTGGAGCAGTGCTGCTAACGGCGCCGATCCTCGTCATCTTCGTGGCTCTCCAGCGCCATTTCATCGCCGGCATCGCGGCCGGCGCAATCAAGTAAACGGGGAGCTGCATGGCAGAGCTTTCACTCAGCAATATCGTCAAGCGCTTCGGCGGCTTTGAGATCATCCATGGCGCCAATCTGGAGGTGAAGGACGGCGAATTCGTCGTCTTCGTCGGCCCGTCCGGCTGCGGCAAATCCACGCTGCTGCGGATGATCGCCGGTCTCGAGGACATCACCTCCGGCGAGCTTCAGATCGGTGGCAGGATCGTTAATGACGTCGAGCCCGCCGATCGCGGCATCGCCATGGTTTTTCAGTCCTATGCGCTCTATCCGCACCTGACCGTCGAAGAAAACCTGAGCTTCGGCCTGCGGATGAACGGCAATCCGAAGGCCGATACCGAGCGGCGCGTGAGCCATGTCGCCGAGATCCTGCAAATCACCGAGCTGATGAAGCGGCGGCCGAAGCAGCTTTCCGGCGGTCAGCGCCAGCGAGTTGCGATCGGCCGCGCCATCGTCCGCGAACCGGAGGTGTTCCTGTTCGACGAGCCCTTGTCAAACCTCGATGCCGAACTGCGCGTGCAAATGCGTGTCGAGATTTCCAGGCTGCACAAGAAACTCGGCACGACGATGATCTACGTCACCCACGACCAGACGGAGGCGATGACACTCGCCGACCGGATCGTCGTGTTGCGCGCGGGCAATATCGAGCAGATCGGCGCACCGCTCGATCTCTACGACGATCCCGCCAACCAGTTCGTCGCCGGCTTCGTCGGATCGCCGAAGATGAATTTCCTGAAGGCCGTGGTGGTCGAGACGCAGCCGGGCAGGGCGGTGATCGCGCTGGAAAGCGACACCAACATGCGCCTGCCGCTGCCCGTCGCCGATCCGATCGACGCCGGTGCGAAGGTGACGCTTGGCATCCGTCCCGAACATTTCGTCGATGCGGGTATGGGCGATGCCGATCTCACCGTCGCGATCGACGTCGCCGAACATCTCGGTAACACCAGCTATATCTATGCCGCGATCGAGTCCGAGCAGTTGATCATCGAGCGGCCGGAATCACGCGTCGCCGGCAATCGCGAGACGCTGATGGTCGGCCTTCCCGCCAGCCGCACGTTCCTTTTCGACAGGGCCGGCAAACGGCTTCGCTAAACCACAATCCCAAGGCAGAAAGACGAAAGAGGTTTCTATGACTTCCGATCAACCGATCCGCTGGGGCATCATCGGCCCCGGCACCATCGCCCGCACCTTTGCCGACGGCGTCGCCCATTCGCGTACCGGCAAACTGGTGGCAATCGCCACCCGTAATCCGTCCAAGCCGGGACTTGCAGAAAACTTCCCCGGCGCCCGCATCGTCAATGGTTATGAGGCGCTGCTTTCCGACCCGGAGGTCGATGCGGTCTATATCTCCGTGCCCCATACCGGCCATGCGGAATGGGCGATCAAGGCCGCGCGCGCCGACAAACATATCCTCGTCGAGAAGCCGATCGCACTTTCGGCCTATGATGCCGAAGCCGTCTATTACGAAGCCAAGAAGGCCGGCGTCTTTGCCGGCGAGGCCTTCATGTACCGCGTGCATCCGCAGACGGAAAAGCTGATCGAACTCATCAAGAGCGGCGTCATCGGCACTGTCCGCATCATCCGCTCGAGCTTCGGCTTCAACATGGGCAGCTATAAGCCGGAACACCGGCTTTTCGCCAACGATACCGCCGGCGGCGGCATTCTCGATGTCGGCGGTTATCCAGTCTCGATGGCGCGGCTGATCGCCGGCGCCGCAGAGGGCAGGGCCTTCCTCGAACCGGAGAAGGTTTCGGGCGTTGCCCATCTGGGACAGAGCGGCGTCGATGAATGGGCGTCCGCCGTGCTCAAATTCCCGAACGAGATCATTGCCGAAGTCTCCTGCTCGATCATGGCGCAGCAGGATAACGTCTTGCGCATCATCGGCTCCGAGGGCCGGATCGAAGTCGCCGACTTCTGGTTCGCCTCCGGCCACAAGGGTGGCGTCGGCAAGATCGAGATCTTCAAAGGCGGCAAGCAGGAGACAATTGAGGTCAGGGAAGACCATTGGCTCTATTCCTTCGAGGCGGATGCGGCGGGTGATGCCATCCGGGCCGGCAGAACCGAATTCAGTTCACCCGGCATGAGCTGGGCGGATTCGATCGGAAACCTGCGCGTGCTCGACCAGTGGCGCGCCTCTGTCGGCCTCGAATATGGCGTCGAAAAAGCGGAGAAACGCACGGCCAACATTGCCGGCGGCGCGGTGACGCGGGGCAACAGCATTCCGCAGCGCCAGATACCCGGCATTTCCAAGCCGGCCTCGGTCGTGACCCTCGGCTTCGAGTTCTTCCCGAACTTCGCCGCCGCCTCGCTGACGCTCGACGCCTTCTATGAGGCCGGCGGCAATGTCTTCGATACCGCCTATGTCTACGGGGCCGGCAAGACGGAAGCGATCTTCGGCGACTGGCATACCAGCCGCAAGGTGCCGCGCGAAGAGATGGTGCTGATTGGCAAAGGCGCGCATTCGCCGCTCTGCTATCCCGATATGATCGCAAAACAGCTCGACCAGTCGCTCGCCCGACTGAAGACCAACTATGTCGATATCTACTTCATGCATCGCGACAATACCGACGTGCCGGTCGGCGAATTCGTCGATGCCATGGATGCCGAGGTCAAGCGTGGCCGCATTCGCGGTATTTTCGGCGGTTCGAACTGGACGCGGGCGCGTTTCGATGAAGCGATCGCCTATGCCGAAAAGACCGGCAAGGCGGCGCCGGCGTCGCTTTCCAACAACTTCTCGCTCGCCGAGATGCTCGATCCGATCTGGGCCGGCTGCGTCGCCGCGTCCGATGACGATTGGAAGAAATGGCTGAACGAGAAGCAGATCCCGAACTTTGCCTGGTCGAGCCAGGGCCGCGGCTTCTTTACCGATCGTGCCGGCCGCGACAAGCGAGACGATGAAGAGATCGTGCGGGTCTGGTATTCCGAGCGGAATTTCGGTCGCCGCGACCGTGCCATCGAACTGGCCAACAAGCTCGGCCGCAATCCGATCCACGTCGCGCTTGCCTATGTGATCGCCCAGCCCTTCCCCGTCATACCGCTGATCGGGCCGCGCACCGTCGCCGAATTGGAAGACAGTCTTTCCGCGCTCGACATCCGGCTGACGCCCGAAGAGGTGAAGTGGCTGGAAGGCTGATGAAGAGAAAAGGGCGCGGTTCAAGCCGCGCCCTTTCCATATCTACTTCAGCGTCTCGGACGCCCTCTTTCTGGCTGCGTCGTCCATCAGCTCATACCACATGGCGTTGAGGACGGCGAAAGCGGCTGCCAGCGGCAGGCCGAGGATCCATGCAAAATACCACATCGTTTCGTCTCCCTTAGTAAGCGTGGCTGTTTTTGTCGGTGACGGATTTCTCGTCGACCTTGCCCCATAGAACTTTGTAGACCCAGGCCGTGTAGGCAAAAATGATCGGCAGGAAGATCGCCGACACCACCAGCATTATGAACAGCGTCATATGGCTGGAGGATGCATCCCAGACCGTCAGGCTCGATCGCGGATCGAGCGAGGAGGGCAGGATGAACGGGAACATCGAGAGGCCAACCGTCGAGATGATGCCGAAGATCGCCACCTTGCTGAAGAGCAGCGTCATTACCTCGCGCCTTGCCCGCATGGCAATGAAGGCCAGAGCCGCGCCCGCAAAGCCGAGGACGGGTGCCGCGATCATCCACGAATGGGCGCTGTAATTGGCAAGCCACGCGCCTTTCTCCAGCGACACGGTCTTCAAGAGCGGATTGGAAGGCCCGATGGTGCTGATATCGCTGGTGATGCGGTAACCGCCAACGCCGATCCACAGGAAGAGGCCGCCAAGCGCGAAAAGCACGATGGCGGCAAGGGCGGCGATGCTGCCATAACCTCTGGCACGCTCGGCAACCGGGCCACTTGCCTTCAGTACCAGCCAAGCTGCGCCATGCATCGTCAGCATGGCTAGGGAAAGCAGGCCGCAGAGCAGCGCATAGGGGTTGAGCAGAGCAAAGAACGAGCCTTCGTAGAAGATCCGCATGTCGTCGGCAAAGCGGAAGGGCACGCCCTGCAGCACATTGCCGACAGCAACGCCGAAGATCAGCGACGGCACGAAGCCTCCGATGAAGAGCGCCCAGTCCCAGCCGGTGCGCCAATTGGCGCTTTCGCGCTTCGACCGGTATTTGAATCCGACGGGGCGTAGGATGAGCGCGAAGAGGATCGCGAACATCGCCAGATAAAAGCCCGAGAAGGAAACCGCATAAAGCGGCGGCCAGGCGGCGAAGATGGCGCCGCCGGCGAGGATCAGCCAGACCTGATTGCCTTCCCAGGTGGCGCCGATGGTGTTGATCGCCACGCGCCGTTCCGTATCGGTCCGGGCGACGAAAGGCAGAAGCGTGCCGACGCCGAGATCGAAGCCGCCCGTCGTCGCAAAGGCGATCAGCAGCACGCCGAGCAGCACCCACCAGATGAGACGCAGGGTGTCGTAATCGAGGAGTTCGTGAAGGATCATGGCGGTCACTCCGCGGCCGGGACGAGGGTTTCGGAAATCAGCACGGCTTCCGGCTCGTCGTCCGGCTCCGGCCCTTGCTTGATCGCCTTGATCATCAGGCTCATCTCGATGACGATCAGCACCGTATAAAGTGCGCCAAAACCGATAATGGTCAGAAGCACGGTGCCGGCACCAAGGCTGGAGACGGCGGCAGCCGTCGGCAGCACGCCTTCGATCACCCATGGCTGACGGCCGAATTCGGCGACGACCCAGCCGAGTTCGATAGCGACAAAGGGCAGGGGGATCGCCAGCACGGCAATCCGCAGAAGCAGTGGATATTTGTCGAGATGGCGGCGCGCCGACAGCCAGAAGAAGGTGGCGGTCAAGAGGATGAAGAACATGCCGAGGCCGACCATGATACGGAAGGACCAGAAGAGCGTCGGCACGTGCGGGATCGTGTCCCGCGCGGCCTGAGCGATCTGCTCGTCGGTCGCCTGGCGCGGATCGTCGACATAGCGCTTCAAAAGAAGCCCGTAACCGAGATCATGGCCGAGATCCTCGAAGGAACTACGCACCTCCTGCGCCACCTGATCCTGCGCTGGCGCGGCACGGATCTGCGTCAGTGCATCGTAAGCTTTGATGCCATCGCGGATGCGAGTTTCGGCCTGCTGTTCGAGCTTGTCGATGCCCGGGATCTCTGTTGTCAACGACCGTGTGCCGATCAGCCCCATGACCCAGGGGATGTGCACGGCGAAATGCGTCTCGCGCGCTTCCTGATCCGGGAAGCCGAAGGCGGTGAAGGCAGCCGGAGCGGGCTCCGTCTTCCACATGCCCTCGATCGCGGCAAGCTTCATCTTCTGGTTTTCGGTGGCAAGATAACCGCTCTCGTCGCCGAGCACGACGACGGAGAGCGCCGAGGCGAGGCCGAAGGAGGCGGCGACCGTCATCGAGCGCTTGGCAAGTTCGATATGCCGGCCCTTGAGCACATACCAGGCCGAGACGCCGAGTACGAAGATCGAGGCGCAGACATAACCTGCCGATACCGTATGGACGAATTTCGCCTGGGCGACCGGATTGAAGACCACGTCGAAGAAGCTTGTGATTTCCATGCGCATCGTCTGCGGATTGAGCGCCGATCCCACTGGATTCTGCATCCAGCCATTGGCAATGAGGATCCAGAGGGCCGAGAAGTTCGAGCCGAGCGCCACCGCCCAGGTGGCGACGAGATGGCCGACCTTCGACAGCTTGTCCCAGCCGAAGAAGAACAGGCCGACGAAAGTCGCCTCGAGAAAGAAGGCCATCAGGCCTTCGATTGCCAGCGGCGCGCCAAAGATGTCGCCGACATAATAGCTGTAATAGCTCCAGTTCATGCCGAACTGGAATTCCATGACGATGCCGGTGGCGACGCCGATCACGAAATTGATGCCAAACAGCGTGCCCCAGAATTTCGTCATCTGCCGCCAGATCTGGCGGCCGGTCATGACATAGACGGTTTCCATGATCGCCAAGAGTACGGACAGGCCGAGCGTCAGCGGCACGAACAGGAAGTGGTAAAGCGCCGTCAGTGCGAATTGAAAGCGCGATAGCGCAACGATATCTAGTTCCATTTGTCTTTCTCCCACGGTCCCACGGGGTACGGAGCGTTCCTCAGCGCCGGTCGGCGCCTGAGGGCATGCGATTTGCTCAGTCCGGCCGAAGCCGGTCGAGCGCCTTTTCGAACGCCGCCTCTCCACGGCGCGAAACCTCTAGGATGCGGCCGCCTTCGATGACGGCGATGCGGTCCGCGATAACAGCCTCACGGCGGATATGCGTGGCGATCACTAGCGAGCGGCCTGCCGCCATTGCCGAGAGACGTTGGAGGACATCTCGGGCGGTGGCGCCGTCGAGGCCTTCAGTCGGCTCGTCGAGCAGCCACAGCGGCGTGTCGCGCAGGAAGAGCCGGGCAAGCGCCAAGCGACGCGACTGGCCGCCGGAAAGGCCGAGACCGCCTTCGCCAAGTGACGTATCGATCCCTCGCGGCATGGCCTCAACATCGGCAAGCAGACCGGCCGCGGCGAGCACATCCAGAAGACGGGCCTCGCCTGCTTCCGGGTTCGCAAGGGTGAGATTGCCGCGCAGGCTGTCCTCGAAGAGTTCCGTCCGTTGGGTCAGCAGCGTCGTCGTCATCGCGGCGACGCTTCCCGTCTTCGCCGGCAATTCACCGGAGAGCAGAGCGAGCAGGCTCGACTTGCCGGCGCCGCTGCTGCCGACGACGGCAAGGTGTTCGCCCTGTCGAAGCACAAGTCCTATACCCTCGAGAACCGGTACGGCGGAGTTTTCATGGAAGGCGGACACGTCAGCCAGCGAAAAGGCGTATCCCGGCAGTGGCGGCGCCAATGGTTCGGGAGCCGCCGTGGCGGTCAGCCGCGGCACAATGCGCCTTGCCGCCAGCAACGTCCGCCCAAGTTCCAGAGCACCGCGGCGCAACGCCGTAAAGGGTTCGACTGCCGCGAAGGCGACGAGCAGCCCAAGTGCGGCGACAGGCGCGGTAATCACCTTCGTTTCCGCAAGTGCGGCGACGGCGAGCAGCGATCCCGTCAACAGAAGGGTGGAGACAAGGCCGAAGCCAAATGTCAGGCCGGTCTCGATGCGGTTCAGTCGGTCGTCGGCGCAGGCGGAGTGATGGTCGGCGGCAGCGATTGCCTCTCTCTGCGCGCCAAGCCGGCCGGCCATCAGGATATCGGTCTGACCGGCGACGAGATCGATTGTCCGCGACCGCAGCGCCTCGATGCCATGGGCACGCCGGCGGGCATGTTTGCGCGCCGCGCGGCCGGCGATCAAAGGCAGGCCGAGGCCGGCACCTGCGAGAAAAAGGCCGAAGCACAGGCCGAACAATGGATGCATCAGCCCCAGCACGAGGCTTGCCGCAAGGGTAGCGCCGATCGCCACCGCGGCCGGCACGAGAATGCGGAGATACAGGGAGTCGAGCGCATCGATATCGGCCGTCAGCCGGAAGAGCAGCCTTGCAGGACGATGCAAAAGAGAGCGCGCCGCACCCGGTTCGGCGAAGCCACGAAACAGCCTTTCGCGAAGAGCGGCGAGCACGCCGAGCGTCGCGTCATGGGTCGCAAGCCTTTCACCGTAACGTGCTGCCGTGCGGACAATGGCAAGAAGCCGGATTCCCGCCGACGGCGCAAAGACGTCGAAGGTGATGGCGGCGGCGGAAAGGCCGGCAAGCGACGTGGCGGTGATGAACCAGCCGGATAGGCCGAGCAGGCCGATGCCGGCTGTGACCGTCGTCGCCGAAAGTGCGGCGCCGAGCAGGAGCGCGCGCCGGCGCTCGGCAAAAAACAGACGCAGGACCGGTTTGAGGTCTGCAGCAGATGTGCTCATTCGGCGGCCTCCCTCATCATGATATCGGCGTCGATGCGCATGATGCGATGCATGCGTGCGGCAAGCAGCGGATCATGGGTGGCAACGATCAAAGTGCGACCGTTAGCGAGCGAAAGCAGGCTCTCGGTGATCTCCGCGGCGGTCGCGGCATCGAGATGCGCGGTCGGCTCGTCGGCAAGGATGATCCTCAGATGCGGATTGCAGGCCGCACGCGCGATCGCAAGCCGCAGTGCCTCGCCGCCGGAAAGCCCGATCCCGCCCTCGCCGAGCGGCCGGCTGCCATAGGCTTCGGCCACTTTCCCGAGTCTCGCGGCGTCAAGTGCATCGGCAACATCGCCGCGCAGCACGCCGGGTCTGCCAAGCGCGATATTCCCCGCAATGGTGCCGGCAAAGATATGCGGCTTCTGGCCGATCCACGCCATGCCGCCGCGCAAGAGCGCGGCGGTATCATCCGCAAGCTCGAGGCGGCCGATGACGATGCGGCCGCCGGTGCAGGGCGCCAGCCCCGCCATCAGCGAAAGCAGCGTCGATTTGCCGGAACCGCTGGCCCCGAGAAGCGCCAGATGTTCGCCGGCGGCGATATCGAGGTTGAAATCGCCGAGGATCAACGGTTCGTCGGCGCCATAGCGAAAGGCGAGATTTTCAAGTCGAATGGCCGATGCTTCGGCGACGACAGGTACCGCTGACGCGATTTCGGCTGCTCCTCGAATAGACGGGCCGCCGGCAGTCAGACCGTCCAGCGCCTTCAGCGCTGCTTCGCCGGCCGCCCGATCGTGCCACACTGCCGAGAGTTCACGCAGCGGCTCGAAGAAGGCCGGCGCCAACAGCAGGATGAACAGGCCCTCGGTCAGGTCGAGCCGGCCGACCCAAGTGCCGAAGCGGATTTCGCCGAGCAGGCTGAAGCCGACATAGACGGCAATCATCGCCACGCCGAGCGCGGCGAAAAGTTCGAGCACGGCCGAGGAGAGGAAGGCGATCTTCAGCACCGCCATGGTGCGCACGCGCAGCGATTGCGCCTCCCGGCGCAGCCGCAGCGCCGTTGCCTCAACCGCATCGAGCCCACGGATCGTCGCCAATCCACGCAGCCGATCGAGCAGGAAACCGTTGAGGCCACCGGTCGCAACGAGTTGTCTTTCGCTGGCCGCCTGGGCGCGCCAGCCGATCAATGCCATGAAGATCGGGATCAGCGGCGCGGCAAACAGCAAAACCAGCGCGGCGATCCAGGAGACCGGAAAGAGGACGGCAAGAATTATGAGCGGCACAAGGCTCGCCTTTATACGCGCCGGCTGGAACCGGGCGAGATAGGGCACGATGAGTTCGGCCTGCTCGCCAAGCACGCTTGCGGCTTTGCCGGACGCCGGCCTGCCGCGATCGATCGGCGATGATATCGAGAGTGCCGCAGCGGCGGCCCGCCGCCTGCGGCTGAGCTCAGCGCGCGCGACATGAAAGGCTAGGCGGCCGCCAGCCGCGTCGAGGCAGCTCCTTGCAAATCCGAGCAAGAGGATACCCAAGGCTGGCCAGAGGACGTCCTGCAATGCGCCGCCATCGGCGATGCGCCCGACCGAGACTGCCAGCAGCCCGGCCTGAGGAATCCAGATCGCGGCCGCCAATGCCTGCAGCATCGCTGCTCTGCGCAGCCCGTTTTTCGCGTCATTCGGGCCGGTGATGGACGAGACGGTATCGCCGTTCGGCACCGGTTCGGTCTCTCCCCTGTCCGTCGCGTCGAAGAAAGCGGTGCTCATGGCGCTAACTCTTGTTCGCAGGATTCGGCCGGCGGCTGCGGCCGAGCGAAACGACCCGGTCCTTGGCCTCCAGAAACTTTGTCACTTTCGCGCCCAGCGAGAGTAGCGTTGCGAGCCTTTCGGTTTCAAGTTGTTTTACATCTTCATACCAATGCGTCAGCTGCTCGATCAGCGTGTGCATCTCGCTCATCCGCGACTGCGCATGCCGTTCGGCCTCGCTGGCCGGCCGCTGCATCAGGATCTCCCGCAGAACCGACAGCGTCGGATCGACTTCGCGTTTCTTTCGCTCCTCGGCGAGCGTCCGCAATATGAGCCAGACATCGTCGGGCGTGGTGAAGAAATCGCGGCGATCGTCTGGCTTGTGTTTGAGGATAACGAGGTTCCAGGCCTGCAGTTCGCGGAGGCTCATCGACACGTTGGAGCGCGAAATGCCGAGTGAGTCGGCGATCTCCTCGGCGCAGAGCGATGCGGGGGAAACGAAGAGCAGCGCGTAGATCTGGCCGACTGTGCGGTTGATTCCCCAGCGGGAGCCCATTTCGCCGAAGTGGAGAACGAAGGACTGGACAAGAGGCGGCAGGTTCATCGTTGTTTCCGTTGCGTCTGTGATTTCAGAAATATCTGAAATCACTATACTGACTTTCGCACCTCGCCGACAACCGGCAAGGCGGCCCTGCGTCAATTTGGACGTCCGTTCGTTGATCGTGCGTCAGATATAGCCTGACGCGGCGTGGCTGGATTTGATTTGGGTCAAGTCCGCCGCACTTTGCAGCAATAATGCAGAAACGCCCGGCATTGCGTTGCGCATGCCGGGCGTTCTCATTGGACGGTGACGTGTGGAGGCGGCTGGAGTGCCGTCAGGCTCAGATCAAGCCGGCCAGAATGCCGACGCCGGATATCGCTGCAATACCACCAGCCGCATGCGTGACGAAGACGCCCTGACGTTCGCCGGCGCGGCCGATGACGTAACCAAGGGCGAGGCCGCCGACATGCAGCAATGCGGTCGCCATCATGAAACCGGCGGCATAAGCGGCACCGGCGGCATTCTCCGGCATTTCCGCGCCGTGGGCGTGGCCGTGGAAGATCGCGAAGAGACCGACGACACCCATCGCAACCGCAGTCGGAGCCTTGACGTTGAGGGCAACGATGGCGCCGAGGACGACGACGGAAAGCGCGATGCCGGTCTCAACGAAGGGAACATTGACGCCGGCAACGCCGAGGGCACCGCCGAACGCCATCACCAGAACGAAGGTCGTCGGCACCAGCCAGATGGCGCGACCACCGAGCTGAAATGCGAAAACGCCGACCATCACCATGGCAAGGATATGATCGAGACCGGAAACCGGATGACTGAAGCCATGGATAAAACCGGACGTCTGACCAACACCGGTATGTGCATAGGCGACGGCTGGAAGCGCGGCGGCAGCCAAGGCAAGCAGGCCGCTCTTGAGTGCTGATTTCATGGCTCATTCCCTCGTGAGTTTTCGAATATCCTGCCACGCCAAACACAGGCACGGCTCCATGTCGCGCGCATCACGCTAGTTCAAAGAATTCGTGCCGTCAACGAAAATGCCATGAAATAGCAAGGCAATTCAATTGCTTATCTGATAGGCAAATGCCGTTTTCGATAGCTTCTCCCGTTAACCCAAGATCCACCTGGAAACCGCCCCGCACAGGGGCTATCAATCATCGGCGGAGACGGCGCAAATGGCCCGCAACGGAGGAGACGCCCATGACGAATATCGAACGGCCGCTGGCGATCAGCGCGCCCGAGCCACGCACGCTCGATCTGATCTTCAACGACAAGGCGCGCGCCGAACTGCATGCGAAATACGAAATCGTCGAGGCCGATCCCGAGAATATCGCCGGGCTCGGTGACGAGATCCTCGCCAGGACACGTTATATCATCGGCCAGCCGCCGCTTTCGGCGGAAACGCTGGCCAGAATGCCGGCCCTGCGCTCGATCCTCAACGTCGAAAGCAATCTTCTCAACAACATGCCCTATGAGGTGCTTTTTGAGCGCGGCATTCATGTCGTGACGACAGGCCAGGTTTTTGCCGAGCCGGTCGCCGAAATCGGTCTCGGCTTCGCGCTGGCCTTAGCGCGCGGCATCGTCGATGCGGATGTCGCTTTCCGCCAGGGCTTCGAACTCTGGGGAGGGGAGGGCAATGCGAGCGCCCGGCTGATCGCCGGTTCCGAGATCGGCATCGTCGGCTTCGGCGATCTCGGCAAGGCGCTGCGCCGGCTGCTGTCCGGCTTCAGGACGCGCGTCAGGGTGTTCGATCCCTGGCTGCCCCGCTCGATCCTCGAGGAAAACGGAGTCGAGCCGGCAAGCCTGGACGATGTTCTGACAAAGAGCGATTTCGTCTTCGTCGTCGCCGCCGTCACCAGCGAAAACAAGGGATTTCTCGGCACCGAGGCCTTCGCCAGCATGCGCAGGGGCGCGGCCTTCATCCTGCTCAGCCGCGCCGACGTCGTCGATTTCGAAGCGTTGATGGCGGCCGTCTCGTCAGGCCAAATCGTCGCGGCAAGCGACGTCTATCCGCAAGAGCCGCTGCCGCCCGATCATCCGGTGCGGAGCCTGAAAGGCTTCATCCGCTCGGCGCACCGGGCCGGAGCGCTCGACAGCGCCTTCAAGAAGATGGGCGACATGGTACTCGAAGACATGGACCTGATGGATCGCGGCCTACCGCCGATGCGCTGCAAGCGGGCGGAACGCGAAACGGTTTCGCGCATGCGTTCTAAACCGGTCGCGGTGAATTAAGCCAGGAGAGGCGCCACCTCAGGCGGCGCGCTGCTCACTTCCCTGGATCGCGGCGAGCTTCCAGTCTGCGCCGGGCTTGCGCACGAAGGTCCAGACCTCAGTGCTTTCGCTCGGGCGGCGATCGTCGCCGGAAACGACGCGGCCGCTGTCGCGTTCGACCATGGCATCGATCGAGGAGTAACGCATGGCGAGAGTCGCATATTCCCCGCCATCTTCGCGCCAGGCCTCGGCGATATCACCCTGCAGCAGCTTGACGTCGGAGACCCGGTTACGCACGCCGTTGGTGGCGTTTTCGCCGAGCTCCTCGGCAAGATAGGACATTGCCTCAGGCGTCGTCAGCTTGCGCAACGTACCGTAGTCTTCGGCACCGTAAGCGGTCTGAACGTCGGTCAGCAATTCCTCGAACTGGTCGAGATCGGCCTGCGCGAGCCCGATCTCGTCGCTCGGGCGGTTGCCGCGCGAGGACGAACCTGAACCGGCAGCCGAGCCAATCGTCGGGACCTGGAAGGACGAGTTGCGTGCTGGCGACATGCCATAGGACTGGCTAAAGGAGCCGCTTTGGCCACCGGCACCGTAGGAAGGCTGGCGGCGGTTACCGAAATAACGCATGGCGAGCACGATGGCGCCGCCGATCAGCGCGATCTGCAGAAGCATGCCGAGGAAGCCGAAGCCGCCGCCGAAACCGTGACCGAGCAGCATGCCGAGGAGGCCGCCGGCAATCAGGCCGCCGATCATCGAACGGCCAAAGCCGCCGAAGAGACCGGGGCGTTGGGCGCCGAAGGGCTGCTGCGCGGTCGCAGGTGCCGTCGTCTGCGGACGCGGCGTCATCGATCGTTCGATCGGCGCGACGGGGGCGGGCGCGGTTTGGGTGACAGGTGGAGCCTGGAAGGTGCGGGTACCGCGGCTTCCGAAACCGCCGCTGCCGGCCCGGCGCGCTTCTGCATCGTCAAGGGAAGCAAAAACGGTTGCGCTCGTCAGAGCGGCAATTGCCGCGAACTTGGCAAAACGCGAAATGGCACTCGGCATTCCTGATCTCCTGTCATGCGCAGTCACGGCATGTCAGGATAGAATATAGGTACTCTTTCGCAGGTTTGAAGTTTTTTCACCGCCTTACTGGCAGACATCGACCCAGCTGGCGCCGGTCAGCTCGGCCAGCCGCCCGGTCTCGATGCGCACGGCCGAATTCGTCGAGCCGGCCGCGGGCACCACTTCATCGAAGCGTTTCAGCGAGATATCGCAATAGATGGGCAGCGGCGAGGGCAGGCCGAAGGGGCAGACGCCGCCGACCGGATGGCTGGTGACCGCCACCACCTCTAAGGCGTCGAGCATGCGTCCCTTGGCTCCGAACGTGTCCTTGAATTTGCGATTGTCGAGCCTTGCCGTGCCGCCGGCAACGACCAGCATCATCTGCTCGCCGACGCGCAGGCAGATCGTCTTGGCGATCTGGGCGGGCTCGACGCCATGGGCTTCAGCGGCAAGCGCTACCGTCGAGGAGCTCTCGGCGGTTTCGATGATGTCGATATCGGGTGCATGCGCACGCAGGAAAGCGCGGACGGATTCAATGCTCATGGCCGGATGCTAGCGCATCGGCCCGGAAATCGGAACCGATTTTCGGAAAGCACGATGCGCGGATCGAAAGTGCTGCAGCGTCCCCTGCGCGTCTCGAAGAGCGCGGCGCTGCAGGAGGAAAAGCGCAATTTGCAGCGCAAAAGGCACAGGCCGAAAACCGCCGCTTGCAAGTCGCCCAGACATCGTCATAATAATTTTGCACACGTGCTCAATTTTGTCATTCGGCCGTTACATCGAAGCCTTAGAGCGGACATCGTCACGTTTTCGTGGGGTTTCGGAGCGGCCATCATCAGCAGTGCTGACCCGCCAAGAGGCTTCACACTGCTCTTCTAGGGAGACGAAGAAAATGACCATCTTGCCGACACTGAAATCCCTTGCCGTCGCGGCCGCCATCCTGGCCTCGAGCTCTGCAATTGCGCTCGCCAAGGACGTTCACATTAGCGTCTGGGCTGGCGGCACCGGCCCTAACGACGTCTATCGCCTGGACGCCATCGAGATCGCAGCCCAGCAGCTGCAGCGCGAAGCCGCCCTCAAGGGCGAAGACCTGAAGATCACCGTCGAGAAGAAGCCCTATTCCGCCTGGGAGGACTTCAAGCAGGCGCTGACCCTTGCCGCGGAAGCCAAGACCGCGCCGAACATCGTCGTCAGCGGCCATGAAGACATCGCGCCCTGGTCGCAGGCAGGCCTCATCGTTCCAATCGAGGATTACGTCGATCTCGACTCCTGGCCGCTCAGCGACATCTATGAAAACCTGTTGAAGATCGCCTCTTACAACGGCACCGTCTACGGCATTCCGCAGGATGCCGAGTCCCGTCCGATGTTCTTCTGGAAGCCCTACATGAAGGCGATCGGCTACAGCGACGCCGATCTGGATGCGTTGCCGCAGAGTGTGCAGGACGGCAAGTATACCATGAAGAACCTGCTCGAAGACGCCAAGAAGATGCAGGACAAGGGCCTCGTCCAGCCCGGCTACGGTTTCTATCCCCGCACCAGCAACGGACCTGACTACTGGCAGTTCTACACCAGCTTCGGCGGCACGATGGAAGAAGGCGGCAAGCTCGTTTTCGACAAGGCCGCGATGACCCGCACCTATCAGTTCTTCGCCGATGCTGTGAAATCAGGTGTCACCAAGAAGAACCATATCGGCATGCCGGGCGACCAGTGGTGGAAGGAAGTCGCCACCGGCAAGGCTGGCATCTGGGACGGCGGCACCTGGCACTATGCCCGCCTCGTCAACCAGGAAGGCCTCAAGGACTTCTTCGGCAATGTGATCTTCACGCTGATCCCCGCCGGCGAAGGCGGCAAGGCCAACACGCTGACCCACCCACTGGTCTACCTGCTGACCGCAGGTCACGACCAGGAAGACACCGAGATCGCCGCCCAGCTGGTCAAGATCGCCTCCGAGCCACGCACCAACGCGCTTCATGCGGTCAAATCGGCCCATCTCGGCATCTCAAAGTCGGAATCCACCGTCGACTTCTACTCGGCCGACCGCTGGACCCGCGAAGCCACCGAGCGCCTGCTCCCGCATGCCAATGCGATGCCGAACAATTCCGATTTCGGCAAATACTGGAACATCATGTGGAAGAACCTCGAAGCGTCCTGGACCGGCGCCAAGACCGTCGACGCCGCCGTCGGCGATGCCGAGAGCGAGCTGAAAAGCACGCTCGGCGACAAGATCGTCATTCGCTGAAACAGCCTCCGGGTGACGGCAACCCCGCCGCCCGGTCGGTTCCGCGAGGAGGCCTTCCATGAAATCGTCCAGAACGCTCGGACTGGTGATGATCGCGCCTGCGGCGGTCATGATCATCCTGTTCTTCCTGATGCCGGTGGTTCTGACGGCAGTCTTCTCGATGACCAACATGACGACGGCGACCGGCATTTCCGGCGGCGTCTACCAGATCGCGCCCAACTCCCTGATCGCGCTGAAATCGGCGATGCCCGAGATCGCTGCCGAGATGGCCGAACCGCGCTACACGATCGACGAGGCGGGCCTCGCGGCCGTCGAGGGCCTCGGGATGGCGCCGGGAATTGTCGCGGAACTGCGCGCCAAACATATCGGCGAGGTCTTCCCGGCACGCCGCGATGTCGAGCGCATGATCAAGGATCTCGCCGAGCGACCTTCGACACGTGAGGTCAAGCAGACCTCCGAACAGTTCAACCGTTCCGTCCTCAACACCCGCTTCGACAGCAAGGAGCAGCTCTTTTCAGCGCTGGACAATCTGGGTTTCAAGCTGACGCCGGAGCAGAAGGAAATCGTCGCCAAGACCACCTATACCGGCTGGACTTGGACGACCGAGAATTTCTCACGCATGGCCAGTTCGCCCGACATGGCGCGTGTGCTTTTCAATACCGTGCTCTATGTCGCGCTGGTGCTGACGCTCTTCAATGTCGGTTATGCCCTGCTGCTTGCCATCTGGACACATTATATGCCGCCGACGCCTGCCTCGATCTTTCGCGGCATCTGGCTCCTGCCGCGCATCACGCCCGTCGTCATCTACGTGCTGCTGTGGAAGTGGCTCGCCTGGGACAGCGGCTTCATCTCTATTTTGATGGGCAAGTTCGGCTACCTCCCGAAGAACTACCTGCTCGACACCGCCTATAATGCCTGGTTCTTCGTCGTGCTGATCAACGGCTTCATCGGCGCTTCGATGGGAATGCTGGTGTTTTCCTCGGCAATGAAAGCCATTCCGAAGAGCCAGTTCCACGCGAGCGAGGTCGACGGCGCCTCGCGCTGGCAGCAGATCCGCTACATCATCCTGCCGCAGATGCGCTGGCCGATCCTCTTCGTCACCTGCTACCAGACGCTGTCGCTGCTCGCGTCGTTCAATGAAATCCTGCTTGCCACCAATGGCGGGCCGGGCAACGCCACCGAGGTATGGGCGCTTGCGGCCTATCACACCGCGCTCCGGAATTATGCCGGCAATCTCGAATACGGGCTGGGCGCGGCCATGGCGCTGGTGCTCGTCGTCATCGGCGTGACGCTGTCGCTCCTCTATCTGCGCGTCTTCAACTACGGCACGCTTGTCGCCAAGCCCCTGATCGAGGATTGACCATGGCCGAACGCTCGCAGCCCTCGGCAAACTATCGCAGTTGGCCTGTCATAACGGCGCTGACCATCGTCAGCCTGCCGCTGCTGCTGATGTATGTCTATCTGTTTCTCGACACCGTGACGGTGAAACAGCCGGATGCCTTGCTGCCCTCCGGTTTGACACTTAATCACTGGCGCTTCCTGTGGCAGACGACGGCGGGCAAGGCGAACATCTGGCAGGTGACGCTGAATACGCTGCTGTTTTCAGCCTGCACCACCAGCCTGGTGCTCATCATCTCGTCGATGGCCGGTTATGTGCTGTCACGGCTGAATGTGCCGGCGCGCGGCTTCTTCCTCGCCGGTGTCATGGTGCTGCACGCCTTCCCGTCGGTGACGCTGATCATCGCCATCTTCATCGTGCTGCAGATGATCGGCCTCTACAACTCACTGATCGGCGTCATCCTGGTGAAGGCGGCGATCGACCTGCCACTCGGCATCTGGCTGATGAAGGGCTTTTACGACACCGTGCCGTGGGAAATCGAAATGGCCGGCGTCGTCGACGGCGCTTCGCGTTTTCGGGTCTGGCGCAGCCTCGTCCTGCCGCAGGTCAAACCCGGCATCATGGCGCTCGGCCTGTTCTCTTTCCTCTCCGGCTGGGGCGAGTTCATCCTGCCGCAGGTGCTGGCGCCGGGCAATCAGGTGCAGGTGCTGTCGGTCTATCTCGCGGGCTTCCTCGCCGACGACAACAATTACGATTTCAATATGTTCAAGGCGGTCGGCCTCTTCTATCTCATTCCGGTGCTGATCGCTTACGCACTCTTCAACAAATATCTCATGAACATCTATGGCGGCGGGAGCAAAGGCTGATGCGCATCCTTCTCGACAATTTTTCGAAGAGCTTCGGCTCCACCAAGGTCATCGAGAACATGCAGCTCGAAGTCGGCAACGGCGAGATGCTGGCGCTGCTTGGCCCTTCCGGCTGCGGCAAATCGACGACGCTTTTTTCGGTCTGCGGCATTCACCGGCCGACCAGCGGACGCATTCTCTTCGGCGACCGCGACGTTACGGACCTGCCGAGCCAGGCCCGCAATGTCGGCGTCGTCTTCCAGTCCTATGCACTCTATCCGCACATGACGGTTGCCGAGAACATCGGCTTTCCGCTGAAGGTGAAGGGCGTCAACGCCGCCGAAATCCGCAGGGAGGTCGAGCGCATTTCCGAGCTTGTTCATATCAGCAATCTCATGGAACGCCGTCCAGCGCAGCTTTCCGGCGGCCAGCAGCAGCGCGTGGCACTGGCGCGGGCGCTGATCCGCAAGCCCGACGTGCTGCTGCTCGACGAGCCACTTGCCAATCTCGACGCCAAGCTGCGTCTCGAAATGCGCTCGGAGATCCGCCGGCTGCAGCGCGAGACCGGCATTACCGCCATTCTGGTCACCCACGATCAGGTTGAGGCGATGAGTATGTGCGACCGCATCGCCATCATGCGGGAAGGCGAGATCGTTCAGATCGCCACGCCGGCCGAGATGTACAATGATCCGAAAACCGCCTTCGTCGCCGGCTTCCTCGGCAATCCGCCGATCACCTTCCTGCGCGGCGTCGTGGACAAGGGCGTCTTCGCTATCCCGGAAAGCGAGATCCGGGTGCCATTGCCCGGCTCCGTCGGTGCCGCCGAGGGCACGAAGCTGATGCTCGGCGTCCGGCCGGAGCACTTCACCCCGGCGGGCGACGTCCCCGTCTCCGGCAAGGTCACCTTCGCCGAAACGCAGGGTCGCGAGAACCTCTACGACGTGGCGCTTGCCGGCGGGCCGCTGCTGCGCTCGATCCAGCCGGTGCGCAGCGACATCCATGTCGGCGACGATGTCCGCTGGGCGATCGACAGCCGCGGCGTCTTCGTCTTCGACGAACATGGCAGGAGGCTCTGATGACCCGCGATTTCCAGGCATTTTTCACCCGTCACGGCTGGCCGACGGCCAAGGGCCATCTTCCCTTCTGCATTGGCCATCGCGGCGCCAGCGGCCATGAACGCGAGAACACGATCGCTGCCTTCCGCCGCGCCGCCGAACTCGGCGCTGAGATGTGGGAGCTGGACACGCAGCTGACCCGGGACGGCGTCGTCGTCGTCTCGCATGACGACCATCTGGAGCGTGTCTTCGGCATCGACCGCCGCATTTCCGAAATGACGGCGGCCGAACTCGCAGCCCTCGACGGCGTCGACGTGCCGAGTTTTTCGGAGGTGGCTGCACTCGGCCGCGAGACTGGAACCGGTCTCTATGTCGAGCTTAAGGCGCCCAGGACCGGCATGCTCTGCTGGCGGCATCTTGCCGAGATGAACCAGCGTTTTGCCTGCCTCGGCTCCTTCGATACGGCGCAGGTGCGCGAACTCCGCGACGCGGCCTGCGACTTCCCGCTTTCGGTACTGATCCGCGTCGGCCACGATCCACATGGGCTCGGCGACGAGGCCGGCGCCGATATCCTGCATCTCTGCTGGGAGAGGGCAGGTGAGCGGCCGCAGGATCTGGTGACCGAAGCGCTGATGCACCGCGCTTTCGAGGCGGGCCGCGAGATCGTGCTCTGGCACGAGGAGCGGCGGACCATTCTTAATGACATCATGAAACTTCCGGTTCTCGGCATCTGCACGGATCTGCCCGATCTGATGCGGCCGTCGGCGGTTGAGGAAAAAACAGTTGGCAGACAGGGATAAGGGACCGCGCAAGGTAACCTCCTTCGACGTGGCGCGTGTGGCCGGTGTCTCGCGCGCCGCGGTGTCGCGCGCCTTCACGCCCGATGCCAGCGTCTCGCCAAAGACACGCGAGAAGGTGTTTGAAGCCGCCAAGGAACTCGGCTATCGGGTGAACTATCTTGCTCGGAGCCTGACCAACAAACGCTCCGATCTCGTCGGCCTCGTCGCCGCCGGCCTCGACAATCCGTTCCGCACGCTGCAGATCGAGAACCTGGCAAGGGTGCTGATCGCCCGCAATTTCCGCCCCATCCTGCTGCCGACCTCGCAGGAGGCGGATACGTCGACGGTCATTGGCCAACTGCTGCACTACGCCGTCTCAGGCGTCATCGTCACCTCGGATGCCCCGCCAACCGAAATCTGCGAGCAATGTGCGGCCGAAGGCGTGCCGATCGTGCTCATCAACAAGGGCAACGACATCCCGTTCGTCGACCGCATCATCTCCGACGATCGCATGGCCGGCCATCTCGCCGCCAGCCATCTGATCGGCTGCGGTGTGCAGAGGCCCGCCGTCATGGCGGCTCCTGCCATATCCTATACGGCGCGGCGGCGCAGCGAGGCGTTCCTTGCGCGCTGCAAGCAGCTCGGCACCGAGGCGCAGTTCCTGCAGCTCAGGGTCAACGACTACAAGAGCGGCTATGATGCCGCAGCCGAACTCGCCGCATCCGGCATCGACGGTTTGTTCTGCGCCAATGACTACATGGCCTGCGGCGTGCTCGACCGTGTCATGCAGGGCCGCGGCCGCGATGATGCACCGCCGCTCTCCATCATCGGTCACGACGACATTCCACAGGCAAGCTGGGCCGCCTACGACCTCACGACCATCCGCCAACCCTGCGACATTCAGGCCGCACAGACGGTCGACCTGCTGATCAGCCGGATGGCCGAGCCGGATTTGACGGCGCGTGTCGAATTCACGCCGGTGACACTGATAAAAAGAAGGACCGCCTGATGAATTCCGCATTCGACGCCGCTGCCATCCACGCCCGTGCTGAGGTCGCGATCGCCATCGCCCTCGAGGTCGGACGGGAAGCGGCCCGGTTTCGGCGCGACTCGAACTCCGGCACGCTGGCCGTCGAGAACAAGGGATTGCAGGACTTCGTCACCATCGCCGACAGGAAGGCCGAACAGGCGATCCGCGATGGGCTGCTCTTACGCTTTCCGGGCGATACGTTCATGGGCGAAGAGAGTGGCGGGCGATCGAGCGAGGCCGGCACCTGGGTCGTCGATCCGATCGACGGCACGACCAACTATATCAGGGGCTTCCAGCATTGGGGCGTCTCGATCGCCTTCGTCGTCGCCGGCAAGGTCGAAATCGGCGTGGTCTACGATGCCACCGAGGACAAGGTCTTTCACGCCGTCCGCGGCGGCGGCGCCTTCAAGGACGGAATTCCTGTCCATGCAGCGGCGACCGCCGATCCCGCCAATGCGCTCGTCATTCTCGGCCATTCCCGCAAGACGAGTTTTGACGACCATCTTGCGCTCTCCAAGCGGCTCCACGAACGCGGCATGGACTATCGCCGCACAGGCGCGGCCGCCATCGATCTCGTTCGCGTCGCCGAGGGTGCTGCCGATCTCTATTACGAACGCCATCTCAATGCCTGGGACATGCTCGCCGGCGCGCTGATCGCCGAAGAGGCCGGCGCCACGGTGGCGATGCCGCCGGTCTACAGGCTGCTTGCGGATGGCGGACCGGTCATCGCCCACTCACCGGGGCTGGCCGGCGAATTCGCCTTCATCCTCGACATCGAGGGGCTCACGCCCAACGGTTAATCCGCCATGCGTCGGCGCCAGGCGCGTTCGGTCGCCGGTGCCTCGTCGGTGGTGATCTGGTCCGGCTTCAGGGCCATCAGCGCCTGGAAGTTCCGCCATTCCTCTTCGCTGAAACCGGCCGCCGGATCCTTCAAGGTAAAGGTCCAGGCATCGACCCGTTTGCCTTCGTCCTGGCAGAGCGCGATCATATCGAGACCTCCATTGGCGGCGGCAAGGATCAGCGGCCAGTGGAGATAGACCGTGTCCGGTTCGGTCGGGCCGCGCAGATCGGCGCGCAATGCCGTCTCGACAGCCTTCCAGCCGCTGGCGTTCCCGATATCGTAGAGCTTGTCGGTCGGATCGATGCCGCGCAAGAGATGCGGAAGCTTCTCCTTGACCGCGACGATCAGGTCGAGACTGCCGCCGCTGACGATCACCGAGGCGGCGATATCCCGGAAATGCTCGGCAAGATGCTCGATGCCGCCGGCGCCGATCGCTTCGAAATCGTCCTTCATGTCGAATTGCAGCAGTGCGGCCGGATGCGTCGATTGCATCATGGCGGCGAGATCCTCGCTCAGGATGAGCGGCCGGCCGCCCTCCTGCATCCTGATATCCCGGAGGTCGGCGAGGCTCTTCTCAACGATCGGCCCATATCCTGTCGTTTCGCCTTCGAGATCTTCGTCGTGCAGCACGACGAAACCGCCATCGGCGCGCACCCGCAAATCGAGTTCCATCGAGGCACCTGCTGCAAATCCCTCCGCCATGACCTCGGCGGAAAACAGCGGATCGGCAAAGCGTTTGCGCAGCCGGTGCCATTTCAGACGGGTGCGATGTCCCTCATGTGAAATCTCCAGGCCCTGCGCATCCAGCAATCTCGTCATCTGCACAAATCTCCGCGATGCTACTCTCCTGCCTTGACGCGCCGTGATTATCAAGGGCCGGATACGGCTTTCAGCGGCAGTAGGCCTCGCATATCGCCTCCGCAGCGGCGGCGACATCCGTGGGATAACCGGCCTGCCTGAGGGCGGCGCCATAGGCCACGACGTTCGACAGCACCGCCTGGAATGCGGCGCGCGGACCTGTATGGTTCAGCCGGACGAGGCGGGCCGGCGCGGTTCCCACACCTTCGGTCAGCTCCACTCCCAGCCGCCCCGCGGCGGCGATCAGCGCATCAGGCGCCAGTGCCTTCGGCATCGGCACCGCCGTCACCAGGTTCGAAGCTTTGGCTGCCGGCACCCAGACCCCCACGCCGAGCGCTGCAAGCCCCGCCCGTGTTGCCGATGCTGCCAGTGCATGGCGGGCGACGACATTCTCCAGGCCTTCGGCCTCGATGCGGTCGAGTGCGGTTTCGAGCGCGAAGAATTCCAACGGCGCCGGCGTTCCCGGCAGGCCGCGCCGTCCGCTGTCGACCCAGGTCTTCAGATCGGCCAACGACAGGATCGAATCGCGCGGCGCGCCATCGCTCAGAATGAGGCCCCAGGCGCGCCGGCTGATCGAGAGCGCCGAGACGCCCGCTGGACCGCCAAGCGCCTTCTGCGCACCGATCACCGCGATGTCGATGCCGAGATCGTCGACGTCGAGCCGATGGCCGCCGATCGAGGCGACCGCATCGACGACGGTGACGATGCCGCGGGCACGCGCAAGCGCCAGTATCTCAGGGAGGGGGTTGAGAATGCCGCTTGCCGATTCCGCATGAACCAGGGCGAGCACATCGATAGACGGGCCGGCGTCCAGCGCCTCGGCGATCGCCTCGATCTCCGTCGGCCGCCCTGGTTCGGCGATGATATCCTTGACCGCAGCACCACCTCGCCGCAGCCATTGCCCGAACCAGCCGCCATAGGGGCTGGTGACGATGTTGAGCGCCGTAAGGCCCGGACGGGCAAGGCTGACCGCCGCCGCCTCCAGCGCCACCATCGCCTCTGCCTGCACCAGCAATATGTCGTTGCCGCTGCTCAAGATGCTGCCAATTCTGTCGGCAAGAACGGCATAGCGCTCTGGTGGATAGGAGGGCGCGCCATGCAGGGGATTCCAACCAAGATCGGACATGGATACTTCCTTCAAGATGGATCCGTGACGAGACGGGGGACAGCGGCAACAAGCGCGCGGGCGGCATCGGATTGCGGCGCGGCAACGACCGCCGCTGCCGGGCCGATCTCGACGATCCGCCCGCCTTCCATGACGGCGATGCGGTGGGAGACGGCGCGGACCACGGCAAGATCGTGCGAAATGAACAAACAGGCAATGCCCTGTTCCTTCTGCAGATCGACCAGAAGTTCGAGGATCCTGCCGCGCACGGTGACGTCGAGTGCCGAGACCGCTTCGTCGAGCACAAGCAACGAGGGCCGTGTCGCAATCGCCCGCGCGATCGCCACACGCTGTCGCTGGCCGCCGGAGAGCGCACGAACGGGACGAGTGGCATAATCTGCAGCCAGACCGACACGCTCGAGAAGCATGGCGATCTCGCCGGGGCGCTGGTCTTTCGGGACGACGCCATGGATGCGCAACGGATCATCGAGGACAGTGCCGACAGTCGCCAGCGGATTGAAGGCCGCCAGCGGATCCTGGAACACTATCTGCATGCGCGCCCGCTTGCGGCGCAAAGTCGCGCCATTCAGCGTTAGCCAATCCTCTCCCTCGAAGCGGATCGAGCCGGCATCGGCCGCAAGAAGCCGCAGCAGGATGCGCGACAGCGTCGATTTCCCGCTGCCGGAAGCGCCGACGAGCCCGAGTGTTTCGCCGGCCGCAATCGTCAGCGACACGTTGTCGAGGGCGGCAACCCGACGCCCTGCGGAAGAAAACCCTTTCGCCAGGTTTTCGACGGACAGCAGGGTATCATTCATGACGGCACCTCCGCGATCAGCGGCGGTGTCGCGAGGTCGCGGTGGCTGGCGATGAGCGCGGCGGTATAAACGCTTTTCGGCGCCGAAAGCACTGAACCGACCGGTCCCGCCTCGACCAGCCTCGCGTCGCAGAAAACCGCGATGCGATCGACGAAGCCGGAGGCAAGGGCGATGTCGTGCGTGATGAAAAGCAGCGTCATGCCGTCCTCGCGAACCAGCCCGTCGAGCAGGCGGACGATCTCGGCCTGGACGACGACATCGAGCGCGCTGGTCGCTTCGTCGGCGATCAGCAGCGCTGGTTTCGCGGCAATGGCTGCGGCGATCGCCACGCGCTGGCGCTGACCGCCGGAAAGCTGATGCGGAAAAGCCCGCATCACCTTGTCAGGCTGCGGTATCCGCACCCGCCCAAGCAGCTCTTCGGCCCTGATATAGGCCTGTTTCCAGCTGACGCCGAGATGGCGCCTCGCGCCTTCGGCGACCTGTTCGCCGACCGTCAGCACGGGATTGAGGCTCGCGCCCGGATCCTGGAAGACGAAGCCGAAATCGCGACCAGGGCGGGGCGGATGGCCAAGCCCAGGCCAAAACACCTCGCCGCCAACTCTCGTTCCCTCCGGCAGCAGGCCGGCGAGCGCGCGGGCGACGGTGCTCTTGCCGGAGCCGCTTTCGCCGATGATCGCAAGCCTTTCGCCTGTAGCGATATCGAGATCGATATGGTCGAGCGCGGCAGCACTGTTCCTGCCGCGCCCGTAGGTGACCGAAAGCTGCCGCAGGCTGCAGAAAACGCCGTTCATGCCGCCCTCACGCCGTCATCGCCAAGCGCCTTGCTAATACCTTCGCTGAAGAGATGGACGCCGAGCACGGTGACGGCGAGTGCCGCCCCCGGTAGGACCGAGAGATAGGAGGCCGAACGCAGCACACTGCGGCCCTCGGCGATCATCGAGCCCCAGGTGGCGATATTGGGATTGCCAAGACCAAGAAAGGAAAGTGCTGCCTCGGTGAGAATTGCGCCGGCGACAATGGTGGCCGACAGCGCCAGCACCGGCGGCAAAGCGTTCGGCAGGATCTCCCGGAAGGCGATCTCGGCCGGATGCATGCCGATCACCCTTGCAGAGGCGACGTAATCCTGCTCGCGGATCGCCAGCACCTGCGCTCTCGTCAGCCGCGCCGGATCGGCCCATGTGCCAAGCGCGATGGCAAGGACGACGACAGGCATCGAGACCCCGATGGTACTGACGAAGGCAAGGGCGAGCAGAAAGCCCGGCACGATCTGGAAAGCGTCGACCACGCGCATCAGCGCCTCGTCGACGATCCCGCCGGCAAAACCGGCCGCCATGCCGACGCAGAGGCCAAGCAGCATGGCCGAAAACGCTGCCGCAAGGCCGACGGCAAGCGAGGTTCGCGCACCATAGAGTAAGCCCGCCACCACGTCGCGGCCAAGCCGGTCGGTGCCAAGCGGAAAACCTGGATCGGTGAATGGCTGAAGCAGCGCCCGGCCGGCAATTCTCAGCGGATCGCCCGGCGAAATGATCGGAGCAAGCAGCCCAACCGCAAGCAGGACGAGAAGGATCACAAGCCCGACCGCGCCTTCCGGCGTGCTGAGGAGGCGGCGGAGACGGCTCATGCATTGCCCTCCGAAGCGCCGATGCGCGGATCGAGCGCGGCATAGACGAGATCGACGAGAAAGTTGACCGAAATAACGAGGACGGCACTGGTAACGATAATACCCATCAACAGCGGCGCGTCGCGGCCGTTGACCGCCTCCTGCGCCAGCCGCCCGAACCCGGGAATAGCAAAGACGCTCTCGATCACCACGCTGCCGCCGAGCATGGCCGCCGATTGTAGCCCGAGCATGGTGACGAGCGGCAGCAGCGCATTGCGCGCCACGTGGCGTAGCACGATGCGACTGCGCGACAGACCTTTGGCGCGGGCAAAGAGCACGAAATCCAGCTTCCAGGCCTCCGCCATGCCGGCGCGCATCACCCGCAGGAACAGGGCGAGATAGATCAAGGCGAGCGCGCCGACCGGCAGGACCAGATGATCGGCAATGTCGAGCGCGCGCGACAATCCTGTCTTGCCGGAAGCGATCGTCTCGATGCCGGCGATCGGAAACCAGCGCAGCGTCACCGAAAAGGCGATGCTCAGAACCAGGCCGAGCCAGAAGCTCGGAATGGCGTAGACAATCAGCGAACCGATCGACAGCAATCGGTCGCGAAGGGTGCCCGGCCGGGCGCCGGCAAGGATACCGAGCGCCGAGCCCAAGCCGAAAGACAGCGCGGTGGCGCTGCCCATCAACAGCAGCGTGTTGGGCAGGCGTTCGGCAATTAGTGCGCCGACCGGCCGCCCGAAGGCCACCGACCAGCCGAGATCGAGCCGGGCAAGCGAGGAAAGATAGAGCCACAGGCGCGCGAGCACGGACCGGTCGAGGCCATAGCTTTCGCGCAGCGACTGCCTGAGTGCCGCATCGCCGCCCCCGATCGAGCCAAGATAGGCATCGACGGCATCGCCCGAAGCGGATTCGAGCAGCAAAAAGGTGAAGATCACCACGATCAGCAGCACCGGAATACTGCTGATCGCCCTGCGCCTCAGGAGGATGATTGCACGTTTCACGCCGGACTGGGCCCCCGGAAGAGAATTGCCGCCAATCTTATCATGATTGCAGCGCGGTATCGCCCCAGTTCGAAACGGCCCAGCGCGGATTGTCCGAGACGTTGAGCACGGTATCGCGCGCAACGGTTATGAAGCCCCATTCCGCGACGTTGATCAGCGGCAGATCGGCGACGACGAGCTGCTGGAACTTGCGGTAGAGATCGGTGCGCGCCGTCGTGTCGACGGTTTCGGAGGCCTGATGGATGATCTTGTCGAGCTCCGGATTGACGTAGCCGCCCTGGTTGGAAAAGGGCACACCATCAGGTGTGCCGGACTGGACGAGAATGGTGGTGGAGATCGCCGGATCGCCGCGGAACACCGGCGGACCGACGGCAAGATCGAAATCGTGGTCGGTATAAACAGCTTTCTGGTGGGCGGCCGCATCGGCATTGACGATCTCGGCATCGATGCCGATCACGGCGAGCGCTTGGCGAAGGTAATCGCCGAACTGGCGGGTCTCGTTGAAATAGGGCGCCGGGCGAAGCTTCAGCTTGAAGCGGTTACCGTCCGCCCCTTTGGCGTAACCCGCCTTGTCAAGAATATCGTTGGCGGCGGCGGGGTCGAATGCATAGGCCGCGACATCTGATGTGTAGAACTCCGGCGCATTCCTCGGCACCGGGCCTGTGGAGGCAGCGGCGTAACCGAGGAAGATCGTGTCGACCACAAATTTCTTGTCGATCGCCTGGGCGATCGCCTGGCGGACCCGGAGGTCGGCCAACTCCTTGCGGCGGTGATTGATCTCGACGACCAGCTGATAGGTCAAAGCCTCATAGCCCTTCGAAATCACCTTGATACCGTCGACCTTGGAGATGCGGCCGAGATCGGCAAGCGGCACTGCCGAAAAGGCGGCAAGCTGGATTTCGTCGGCTTCGAGCGCCGCCCCCGCCGACGCGCGATCCGGCAGCACGCGGAAGACGATCTCATCGAGTTTCGGCTGGTCCTTGCCCCAGTAATTCTCATTGCGCGTCAGCCGGTAATATTCGCCGGGCTTGTATTCGGCGAACTTGAACGGACCAGTGCCGACGAGCGCGTTGTTGGCCGGATTGGTGGCGATATCGCTGCCGTCGAAGATGTGCTTGGCAACGACGCTGGTGACGACGGGCAGGGCATTGCGGATCAGCTGGAACGGCGTCGGCTTGGAGAAGCGGAAGACGGCGGTGTAATCATCAGGGGTATCGACGGCTTCGAGATCGGCGAAGACCAGGCGGCCGAGATTCTGCAGCGGCTTCCAGATATTGAGCGCGGAAAAGGCGACATCGAGCGAGGTGAACGGCTTGCCGTCGTGCCAGGTGACGCCGTCGCGCAGCTTGAAGGTGACGGAGAGGCCGTCGGCCGAGCCCTCCCAGGACGTGGCGAGGCGCGGCGAAAGCCCGTCCTTGCCGTCGAACGAGGCTTCGGCCAGTGGTTCGATCACCTTGCTTGCGACGAAAAAGACGCCGTTCGAGGCAACGATGGCAGGATTGAGGTTCTTCGGCTCGGAATCCGCAGCAACGATCAGCCGGCCACCGGCGGGCGCCGTCTGCGCCAGCGCGTGGCGGCTAAGCGCCGTCGAAGCGAGGAGCAGGGCGGCGCCCTTCATCAGCGTGCGCCGCGAGATAGATGGTACGGTCATGACCCCTCCTGATCGATAAAATTTCAAGTGCCCATATTCAGGGCGAAATGCCAACTATCATAGATAATTAAATTCGAATGGTCGGGCCGGGCGAGACATTTTTTGTCACCCAGCCATTATTTGCTTGGAGCAGGATATTCCTCGAAAACCGCTCACACTTTTCGGCATCATGCTCTAGCCGCTGGCGGCGAGGCGTGTTGGCTCGCTAAAGAGATCGCGGTAGGCGGCACCCGGATGCGGCGCGACAAGTCGCGGTCCTGCTCCCCCAAGCTTTTCCCGCAGCGTGCCCTTGGCATATTCGGTCTTGTAGACGCCGCGCTTCTGCAATTCCGGCACCAGCAAATCCACAGCATCCTCGAAACTCTCGGGCGTCACGGCATAGGCGAGGTTGAAACCGTCGACATCGGTGTCCTCGATCCATTCCTGCATCAGATCGGCAACCGTCTGCGGCGAGCCGACGAAAACAGGACCAAAACCGCCGACGCCGACCCAGTCGGCCATTTCGCGCACCGTCCATTCCTTGGTGGGATCGATGGTGGTGAAGGTCTCGACGGCCGATTGCACCGCATTGGTATGACGGTGGCGCAGCACTTCGTCCGGCCCGAATTGGCCGAAATCGATGCCGGTCCAGCCGGAGATCAGCGTCAGCGCGCCTTCGAAGGAGGCATATTTGCGGTATTCGTTGAATTTGCGCTGCGCCTCGGCATCGGTCTCGCCGAGGACTACTGTCTGGAGGTTGAAGGCGAGAATGTCGCGCGGGTTGCGGCCGATACGCTCGGCCGCCTCGCGGACATTGGCGACATAGCGTTTCAGCACCGCCTTCGATGGCGACGCCACGAAGATGCATTCGGCATGGGCGCCGGCGAAATCCTTGCCGCGGCTGGAGGCGCCGGCCTGGTAGAGCACCGGCGTGCGCTGCGGCGAGGGTTCGCTCAAATGAATGCCGGGCACGTTGAAATGCCGGCCGGAATGGCGGATCGGGTGGACTTTTTCTGGATGGGTGAAGATGCCGGTTTCGCGGTCTCGGACCACGGCGCCGTCCTCCCAGCTTCCCTCCCAGAGCTTGTAGCAGACTTCGAGATATTCTTCGGCGAGGTCGTAGCGATCGTCGTGTCCCGTCTGCGCCGGCTGACCGATGTTGAGCGCGCCGCTGTTGAGATAGGAGGTGACGATATTCCAACCGACGCGGCCTTTCGTCAGATGATCGAGCGTCGAGATGCGGCGGGCGAAGGTGTAGGGATGCTCGAAAGAGAGCGAGGCCGTCAGGCCGAAGCCGAGGTGCTCGGTGGCGTAGGCCATGGTCGGGATGAGCTGCAGCGGATCGTTGACCGGCACCTGCGCCGAATGTCGAAGGGCGGCATCGACATTGCCGTTCAGCACATCGTAGACGCCGAGCACGTCGGCGATGAACAGGCCGTCGAACCCGCCGCGCTCCAGCGTCTTTGCCAGATGCACCCAGTAGTCGAGATCCTTATAGGTCCACGACTTGTCGCGTGGATGGCGCCAGAGCCCCGGCGACTGGTGTCCGACGCAATTCATGTCGAAGGCGTTCAGCCTGATTTGGCGGGTCATGTCTTTCTTCCTTGGAATTTAGGAATTGCTGCGGCCGAGGCCGTAGGTCAGCGCCAGCGCGCCGACGAGCACGGCGCCCTTGACAAAATCCTGGGTGTAATAGGGGGCGTTCAGCATGGTCAGACCGTTCAGCAGCACGCCGACGAAGACGGCGCCGGCGATGGTGCCGAGCACGTTTGGGCGCCGCAGGTTGAAAACGGCAAAACCGATCAGCGCGGCGGCAACCGAATCCATCAGCAGCGAGCCGCCGGAAGAGATGTCGCCACGCCCAACGCGGGCGGCAATGATGATGCCGCCGAGCGAGGCCAGCGTGCCCGACAGGACATAGGCGAGCGTCTTCAGCCTGACGGTCGAAGCCCCAGCGAGCCGGGTGGCGACCTCGTTGCCGCCGGTCGCAAACAGCAGCCGGCCGATGCGGGTGCGTTCGGTGAGGATGAAGAGTACGACGGCGACCGCCGCCATTAACACCACTGAGACGGGGAGGGTGCCGAAGATGCTGTAGCGGCCGATCAGCAGGAAGGCCGGGTCGTAGGCGCCGGTCGCCTTCGAACCGTCGGGCAAGGTGAGGCCTGATGAAATCGACCGGCCGGCAGTGGGTATCAGCTGCAGGCCGGAGAGCAGGAACATCATCGCCAGTGTCGCCAGCAGATCCGGCACCTTCAGGCGGACGATCAGCAAGGCGTTGACGAGGCCGACCAGGGCGCCGAAGGCGAGCACCAGCGGCACCGTCGCGTAGGCGTCGAGACCCCAGACGATCATCGCATAACTCGCCGCCATCACGCTCGATGCGGCGACCGCGCCGATCGACAGGTCGAAACCGCCGACAGCAAGCGTGACAGTGACGCCGGCACCGAGGATGGCGACGACCGACACCGCCTGCAGGATGCTCATGAGATTGGCGATGTTGATGAAAGCGGGCTCGGCGATCGAAAAACCGACGATCAGCAGCGCAAGCAGGATAAACACCGCGCCTGCGCGGAGAAACGCCCCTAAGGCTGCAAGGCGGCCGCTTTCGGCGTGCGATACCGTTTGCAGAGTGCCTGCCCGAGTGTCGTCGTCGAACGTCGTCATGCCGATATTTCCTGAATGGCAAAAGGAGCGGCATTTCCGTCCGCGGCGGGTTCCAACACGTGGCGGTCGATGACCAGGATGCGGTCGGCCACTTCATAGGCCTCCTCGGGATCGGAGGTCACGATCAGCGTCGCCCGGTCGGTGCGGGCACGGATTGCCTGTATGATATCGCGGCGGGCGCCGACGTCGACGCCCTGAAAGGGCTCGTCGAGCAACAGGAGGCGGCTTGGCTCCGCTTCCCAGCGGGCGATCACCGCCTTCTGCTGGTTGCCGCCGGACAGCGACCAGACGGAGGCGAGCGGACCGGCTGCCTTGATGCCGAAATGGGCGATCGCCTGCTCGGCCTCATGTCGTTCGCGCCTGCCGAGGAGGAACCCGCGCGGATACCATTTGGAAAGATGCGGCAGGCTGATCGTCGCCGAGAGCGAATGGCCCGGCCATGCCGGCGGCATCAGCGAGGAACGATGACGGTCTTCGGCCGCCATCGCAACGCCTGACGCAATCGCTTCGGCCGGGCTTTTCGGTCGGTAAGGCCGGCCCTCGAGAAACATCGTGCCACCCTCAAGCGCCGTCGCGCCGAAGATCGCCTGGAGCAGCCGGCTCTTGCCGGCGCCGAGCACGCCGGTCACCGCCACCACTTCGCCCTCATGGAGCGACAGATCGAAGGACGCGCCTGTGGGCAGCAGGCAGGCATCGCGCATCTCGAAAATCACCGGGCCGGTCGCGGGCCGCGCATCCGGCCGGGCCGCATCCAATCTGCGGCCGATCATCGTCTCGATGGCGCTCGAAAAATCGATCGGCCGCGAGAAGGTGCCGACGACGCGGCCGCCGCGCATGACGAGCGCGCGGTCGGCAATCGCTTCGAGATCGGCTGTGCGATGCGATATATAAAGGATTGCCAGTCCCCTCTGGCGAAGCCTCAGCAGAATGTCAAAGAGACGGCGGCTTTCCTCTCCGGAAAGGCTCGCCGTCGGCTCATCGAGAATGAGGAGATCGGCGCGGTTGGCTAGCGCCCGTGCAATCGCCACCAGTTGCCGGTCGGCGCTGGCGAGTTCGCCGAAATCACGGTCGAGCGGCAAGGTGAGGCCGGCAGCATCGAGCATCGCCTGCGCCGCTCGGCGAATGCCGGCGCGCGTGACGAAGAAGGGCATGCTGCGATCGGCGAAACGGTTGAGAAGCAGGGCGTCGGCGACGGTCAGGCCGGCTGCACCGACCAGATCCGTCGCCTGATGCACGGTGACGATACCGGCCCTTGCCGCTTCCGCCGGGCTGCGCGGCGCGAAGGGACGGCCATCGAAACGGATCGTACCGCCGTCGGCCGGAAGCACGCCGGAAAGGATTTTGACCAGCGTCGATTTTCCCGCGCCGTTTGCGCCCATGAGCGCTACGATCTCGCCGCGCTCGATCGAAAGATCGGCGCCGGCAAGCGCCCGCGTCGACCCGAAGCTGCGGCTGATATTTTCTATGTGAAGAAGCGGCATCGACAAGATCCGGGACTGCATTTGTATCAGGAGTGTGCCTCTTTTGGGCGGTCGAATTCCAGGCACGCATTTCCCCGGCGGACAGTGCCGGGGGAACAAAGAATCTCCCGCAGCCCGCAAAATCGGATCATTTAATCTACTAAAAACATAGAGATTATATCTAATAACTTGACGCGTCGCGGGGTGCTGCCTGTCAGACGACGCCTCTTTTTGCCAAAAGGAACGCGACGATGAAATCCCTCGCACGGCTCGCACTGTCTGCCGCCGTCATTCCGTTCATTTTCATTCAAGGCGCAAAGGCCGACGGCCTGTCCGGTGCTCCGGCTCCCTTCGACAAGGGTGGCGTCAAGGTGGCGTTGATCAGCTACATCTCGGCCGGCGATTTCTTCCAGGCCTACCAGGCGGGCGCCGAGGCCCAGGCCAAGGCACTGGATATCGACCTGCGCATCTTCCCCGGGCGGCAGGATGCCGCCGAGCAGCGCGAGCAGATCCTGCAGGCGATCAACCTCGGCGTCTCCGGCATCGTCATCGACCACGGCCTGCCGGAATCGCTCGGCGACGTCGTGCAGCAGGCGCTCGACAAGGGCATCAAAGTCGTGGCTTTCGACGTCAACCTCAACAACCCCAAAATCCCACAGGTGGAGCAGAGCGACCACGAGCTTGCCTCGCTGGCGCTCGCGCAGGTGGTGAAGGATAACGGCAACAGCTTCAACGCCGGTTATGTCTATGTCGCGGGCTTTGCGCCGCTCGACCGCCGCAACGAAGTCTGGGACAAGTTCAAGTCGGACAACAAAGGCGTGGTCGAAAAGGCCCGCTTCGGCAATGTCAGCGACACGACGGCAACCTCGACCGCCGACCAGGCCAAGGCCGTACTCACAGCCAATCCCGATATATCGGTGGTCTTCGCCCCCTATGACGAATTCGCCCGCGGCGTAAAACTCGCTGCCAACGATCTCGGCATTGCAAACAAGCTCAAGATCTATTCTGCCGATGTCTCCACGGCCGATATCCAGGAAATTACCGAGGAAGGCAGTCCCTGGGTCGCGACCGTCGCCACCAATCCGGCCGTGGTCGGCGCCGTCTCGATCCGCGCCGCCGCTCTCGAAATCGCCGGCCAGACGGTACCCCATCAGATTACCGTGAAGCCGACGCTTCTGACGCAGGAGAGCCTGCGCGCCGCCGGCGTCAAGACGATCGAAGAGCTGGCCGAAAAGGTCCCCGCCTTCAGCATCAGCGATGCGGCGACCGCCAGCTGGATCCCGGACAAACTGTTCTGAGGCTTTTGGCTTGATCCTTTCCAGCGGGGAGCGTGCGGCTCCCGCCGGAACATCCCCTTGGAGAATTGGAGTTCCGCCCATGAGCCAGTCCAATGTCGTCTTCGCGGCCCCCCGCAACCCGACGCGAGAAGACCTCTTTGCCCGTGCCGAGGCTATCTCGGCCGACCTTTCCCAGCGCGCGGCCGAACTCGACCGCGACGGCCGTCCGCCACTTGCCGAGATCGTCAAGCTGAAGAATGCCGGCCTGCTCAACGCGCTGCATCCGTCAGAGATCGGCGGCGGCGGCCTCGATTGGGTCGACGGGCTGAGGCTGGTACGCATTCTCGCCCGTGGCGAGAGCTCGATCGGCCAGTTGCTCGGCTACCATTATGTCAATAGCCAGTACATCTACTGGGCGCTCGATGCGGCGCGCGCCCAAGCGCTCGGCGGCGAGACGGTGGCGAAGAACCTCTATTGGGGCGCGGCCGTCAACCCGCGCGACCCCGGGCTGGTGCTGACCCGCCGCGGCAACGGCTATGTGCTGAACGGCCGCAAGTCCTTCTCCACGGCAGCGCGGGTCTCCGACTATATCAACGCCAACGCCACGCTCGATGACAAGATCGCCGGTTTCGCCGTGCCGACCAATCGCCCAGGCTACGTCGCCAGCGACGACTGGGACAATATCGGCCAGCGCCTCTCCGACAGCGGCAGTGTCGAATTCCACGATTTCCCCGTCTACGAGGAGGATTTCGTCGGTGCGCCCGCTGCAGCCGATGTGGCGCCGCCCGTGCTCTCGACCTTCAATACGCCGTTCATCCAGCTGGTCTTCGTCAACTTTTATCTCGGCACCGCCGAAGGCGCGTTGCAGGCGGCCGTCGACTACGTCAGAACCACGACCCGGCCGTGGATCACATCAGGCGTCGAGCGGGCAGCGGACGATCCCTATATCCTCGAACGTGTCGGCGAATTCACCGCCGCGCTGAAGGCCTCGGCAGCCCTTGCCGACAGCGCGGCAACCGCCGTGCAGGCGGGTCTAGCCCACGGCCGAGATGTGACGGCACGCGAGCGCGGCGAGGCGGCGGCGGAAGCCTATGCCGCCAAGGTCCATGCCACCCATGTCTCGCTCGACATCACCTCACGCGTCTTCGAACTGACGGGCGCGCGCTCGACAGCGAACAAATATCGCTTCGACCGGTTCTGGCGCAATGTCCGCACCCACACGCTGCACGACCCGGTCTTCTACAAGGCCAAGGAAGTTGGTGAATTCGTGCTGAACGACAAGATACCGGAGGTCAGCCTCTATAGCTGAGGCGGCCGTCTTCCCTCGAACGCAAAAGCCCCACCGCCAACGCTGGCGGTGGGACTTTCGTTTGCAAGCGACGGAAATTTCAGAGCGCGCCGTTTTTCGGCGGCGTCACGCCGTTCAGATGGTAGTTGCCGACAACGTGATATTTCCAGCGCACCGGATCGTGCAGCGTATGAGTGCGGGCATTGCGCCAGTGGCGGTCGAGATTGAGGCCTGCCTGTACCGACGAGGTTCCGGCAAGTTCGAAGAGCGTATTCGCCGCCTCGATCGCCACCTCGGTCGTCAGCACCTTGGCGGCGGCAACCGCAAGCGTCGCCTCGACAACGTTTTTCTCCGTCGTCTCGATCTGCGCGGCATCGACCTTGTGGCCGGCACGCTCGACGAGCGCCGTTGCGGCTTCCAGCCGGATGGCGATCTGGCCGACCTTGGCGATCGTCAGCGGATCGTCGGAGGCACGGTCGAGGCCGCTATCCATCCAGGGGCGCGATTTCGTCCTGACGAACTCCAGCGTTTCGGCAAAGGCCGCCCGCGCGATACCGAGATCGATACCGGCATGGATGATCTGGCCGACCGAGCCGATCGTCGTCGGCCGCTCGAAGCCCTTGTGATGGAAGACGACGGAATCGGCGCTGACATAGACATTGTCGAGGATCGTCGTGCCGCTGCCGGTGGTGCGCTGGCCAAAACCGTCCCAGTCGTCGACGATCTCGATGCCTTCGGTGCCTTTCGGCACGAAGGCCATGGTCAGCCGCTCCTCCGCATCGAGCGCAAAGACGGTGATCCAGTCGGCAAAGAGGACGCCGGTCGAATAGAATTTGCGGCCGTTGATCCGGTAACCCGGACCGTCGCGGGTGATGCGCGTGTTATAGTGGCCGACCGTCTTCGTGCCGCGCTCGGAAAGTGCATTGCCGAAACGGTCGCCGGCCAGCACCCGGCCGAAGAAATAACGCTGCTGCTCCTCGCCGCCGTCGGTTCTGAGCGCCTCGAGAATATAGAAATGGTTCTGCGGGATCTGGCCGATCGAACTGTCCGCCTCCGACAGGATCGCGGTGATCTCGGCAAGCACGGCGTTCGAGACGTCGAGCCCGCCATATTGCGCGGGCACGGTGATCGCCAGAAGGCCGGATTGGGCGAGAAGATCGAGTTCGGCGAACGGCAGGAGCCGGTCGCTATCGCGCTCGGCGGCGCGTGCGGCAAATTGCGCCGCCAGCCTGCGGGCGGTTGCGATCACTTCCTCGTCGCTGCCGATACGGGCGGCCACCGGCCGGATCTGGTCTGCTTGCCTCAGGACGGTATTCATCGATGTCTCCAATTCTACCGATCCTATCGGTGAAAGAAATCGAGCATCGAGATAAGAGCACAAATTCTATAGATGTCATGTAAAATGGAAAGTGTTTGCTTATCGGCCTCCGGCCGCCGGGATTAGTGTCTCGGTTCGGCGTTTCCGTGAAAACGCGGCCGGAGAAGGAATGAAATTCCTGGCGGAAATTACTGCAGCCGGCCTCGATTTGAATTCGTCGACCTCCTACGTAACCGATATCCGATGCGTCGCCGCAGCGGCTCCGGAAAGAACGCCCAATGCGGGGCAGGCGGCCGCCTTGCCCGATCCATGAGGAAAATCATGACCCGTTCACGGCAGTTGCGCCTCGGCGCCTTCATGCGTCCCGTCAGCTTGCATACCGGCGCGTGGCGTTATCCCGGTTCCTATCCTGACGCAAACTTCAATTTCGCGCATCTAAAGTTCTTTGCACAGGCGCTGGAACGGGCGAAATTCGACGCCTTCTTCATGGCCGATCATCTTGCCCTGCTCAACATGCCGGTCGAGGCACTCAGGCGCAGCCACACCGTGACCTCTTTCGAGCCCTTCACGCTGCTCTCAGCGCTGGCGGCAGTGACGGAGCGTATCGGTCTCGTCGCTACCGCTTCCACCACATTCGACGAGCCCTATCACATAGCCCGACGTTTCGCCTCGCTCGACCATATCAGCGGTGGCCGCGCCGGCTGGAACATCGTCACGACGTCGAACCCCGACGCCGCTCTCAATTTTGGCCTCGACGAACATATGGAGCATGGCGAGCGTTATCATCGCGCTCGGGAGTTTTATGATGTCGTCACCGGGCTCTGGGACAGCTTCGCCGACGACGCCTTCATTCGCGACCGGGAGAGCGGCCTGTTCTTCGATCCGGAAAAAATGCATGCGCTGAACCATAAGGGCGAGGAACTCAGCGTCCGCGGGCCGCTCAATATCGCCCGCCCGCCGCAGGGATGGCCTGTCATCGTCCAGGCCGGCCAGTCGGATCCCGGCCGCCAGCTTGCCGCGGAGACCGCCGAAATGGTCTTCTGTTCGCCGCGCGATCTTGCCGCCGGCAAGGTGCTTTTTGCCGATATCAAGGGTCGCATGGAAGCCATCGGCCGCAACCGCGACCATCTGAAGATCCTGCCCGCCGCCTTCGTCATCGTCGGCGACAGCATCGAGGAGGCCCGCGCCAAACGTGCCACCCTCGACGGCCTGGTGCATTACGACAGCGCAATTGCCTCGCTTTCGATCGCGCTCGGCCATGACGCTTCCGGCTTCGATCCCGACGCGCCGCTACCGGCCGATATTCCCGACACCAATGCCAGCAAGACCGGCCGCGCCCAGGTCCTGAAGCTTGCGGCGGAAGAAAACCTGACCGTGCGGCAGCTGGCGCAACGCTATGGTGGCTATGCCGGCCTTGCCTTCGTCGGTACACCGGCAAGCATTGCCGACGAAATGGAATGCTGGCTGGAGGAGGAAGGCTCGGACGGCTTCAATATCGTCTTCCCCTATCTGCCGCAGGGTCTCCTTGACGTCACTGAACGACTGGTTCCGGAGCTTCAGCGCCGCGGCCTGTTCCGCAGCGAATATGAAGGCGCAACGCTGCGCGAGCATCTCGGCTTGCCGCGGCCGGAGAACCGGTTCTTCGTATCGGGCGCATGAGGCGCTGCTGCCAGCCGCTCAGCTCCGTGTGCCAGCAAAACGCCAGGGGTCGATGCATTCGATGCCTAGCGGGATGAAATGCGCGACATTGCGGGTCACGAGGTTCAGCCCGTGTTCCAACGCAGTGGCGGCGATCATTGCATCGGCGGATGGACGCTTGTCCGCGGTTGGAAGCAGTCCGGCCCGGCTTGCCGTCGCTGCATCGAATGGCAGGATGCGCTCGGCGAATTCCGTCAGCACGCTCTCATCCATCCAGCGGCGCAGATCCTCGGCGAAGCCGGGGTCCCTTCCGCGCTCGCGCTGGATGCCGAACTGGATTTCCATGATCGTAACCGCTGAGAGATAGGCTTCGGCAACGGAAAACTCCTTCATGAAGTCTTGGAATTCCCGCGACTGCCGCTCGGCTCTTCGCGCAGCAGAGACGACATTCGTGTCAAGCAGGAACACCATCAGAACTCGACGGTCCTGTCGTCAAAGCCGAGCCGCTCGGGCTCGAACTCCCTTTCATCGGCTGTCGGATCGCGCAAGGCCGCAAAGAGTGTCTTCGGCGCCTTCCAGTTCGCCTGAAATTCCGCATAACTGACAAGCACATAAGCCGCCTTGCCGCGATCGGTGATCACGAGCGGCCGTTCATTCGCCTCCTTCTTTGCCTTACTCGGATTCTGGTTGAAGGAAGCGCTGGTCATGAAGGACATTTTCATCGACATCGTCCATACTACATTCATCAGAAAGTATGCTACATTTAACTCACTTTTACAAGATCGGCGGGGAGGGAGCCCCCGCTTTCCTGGAGGAGTCATCCAGCGGCGCTCAGACCATGGCCACCGCCTGAAACGCATCGCTTTCTCCCGGCACCAATTCGAGCGGCCAGACGACGTTGCGGCCGGCATCGGGATAGAACTTGCGATAGGCCGGCATGTTGGCGAGAAGCATCTGGCCCAGCGCGATGCCGAGATCGTAGAGTGACATGCGGAAGCAGCTGAGCGAGGGCTGCAGGAACCGCGCTCGAGGCGCGTCACGGAAGCCGATCACGGCAATGTCGCGGCCGGGCATGACGCCTGCCTCCGTCAGGCGGCGGTAAAGGCCGATCGCCATCAGCTCGTAGATCAGGATCACCGCCGTCGGCCGCTCTTCAAGAAGCAGCAGCTCGTGGGCCGCCTGATAGCCGCCTTGTTCGCTCGACTTGACGCGGATGACGAGCGACCGGTCGAACGCTATATCGTGGCGTTCGAGCGCGCGGCGATAGCTCTCGAGAAAGACGTAGCCGAGGTTGACCTCGCTCGACGGCGCGGTGATCGCGATCCGACGGTGGCCGCGTGCGACCAGCCGCTGGACCGCATGTTCGGCCACGCCTTCGAAATCGAGATCGATCCAGGGCGAATTGCTGGCCGAAAGGCTGCGGCCGACCGAAACGAAGGGGATCTTTGCCCGCGACAGAAGATCGATGCGCCGGTCGATACGCTGCATATTCGAGATGATCATCGCATCGACGATGCCCCGCGCCACCATGCGCTTCAGATATTCGTGCGGATCCTCATCGCTCGGGCTGGGCAGCATGATGAGGTCGAGGCTGTGGCGGGCAAAGACGCTTTGCAGGCCGCTGGTGACGCCGAGGAAGAAGTTGTCGGCATTCTCGACCGCCTCCGTGCTGGATTCGATCATCAACCCGATGACCTTCGTCTCTCCCTGTCTCAGGCTCCGCCCCGACTGGTTGGCGACGTAGCCGAGTTCCTCCGCGGCTGCCAGCACGCGGCGGCGCGTTTCCTCGTTGACATCAGGCTTGCCATTCAGCGCCCGGGAGACCGTGCCGATCGAAATATCCAAGTGTTCGGCAAGCTGGCGAATGCCCTTCATCGTTGTTGATTTTCCCTGGAGCATGATGCCGAAAACTGCGCGCGGTTTCCAGATGACATCCTGCTTTCCTTCTCTGATTTAGATCCATTCGGATCTCGGTCCGAAATTTCGCATTTGGCGTCTATTGACATCGCAAAGTGTTTCCGCCAACATTCGTAAACGTTTACGGAGTGCGTGTCACGAGGAGAGTTGGCGCCATTCCCTGGAGGAAATCGTGAAATTCAGTGCCATTCTGTGCGGGTGCGGAGCTATGTCCAAAGGTTGGTTGCGCGCCATCGCTTCCAACCCTCAACTGGCCGAATCCATCACCATCGTCGGTCTCGTCGACCTCAACCGGGAGACGGCGGAAAAGCTCGCTGCCGAGTTCGGTCTTAAGGGCGCTGTGATCGGTTCGGACCTGTCCGAAGTTATCGCTGCGACCAAGGCCGATCTGGTCTTCGACATCGTCATTCCGTCCGCCCGGTACGATGTCGTTTCGGCGGCGCTCAAGGCCGGCTGCCACGTGCTCAGCGAAAAGCCGATGGCCGCCTCGCTTGCCGAGGGCGCTGCGCTGATCGATCTCGCCGCAGAAACCGGCCGCATCCATGCGGTCATCCAAAACCGCCGTTTCATCTCGGGCATCAGGCGCCTGCGCCGCTTCGTCGACAGCGGCGTGATCGGCGAGCTCACCGGCATCCATTGCGACTTCTTCCTCGCACCGCATTTCGGCGGCTTCCGCGAAGAGATGGATAATGTCCTGCTTCTCGACATGGCGATCCACACCTTCGATGCCGCCCGTTACGTCGCCGACAGGAAGCCGCTCGCCGTCTATTGCGTCGAGCGCAATCCGAAGGGGTCGTGGTACCGGCACGGCGCCTCGGCCAATGCCATCTTCGAATTTTCAGACGATATCGTCTTTACCTATCGTGGCTCCTGGTGCGCCGAGGGTGAGCGCACCAGCTGGGAAAGCCAGTGGCGTCTCGTCGGCTCGAAGGGCATGCTCACCTGGGACGGCGAGGAGAGCTTCAAGGCGACGGTTGCGGGCGAGGAGCCCGGCCTGTTGCGTGGTTCTACTTCCGTAAACGTTCCCGGTCCGGAGCATGACGAAGAAACCCACGGCCACGCCAGCGTCATCGCCGACTTCATCGCGGCGATCCGCACCGGCAAACAGCCCGAAACGGTCAACTCCGACAATATCAGAAGCCTCGCCATGGTCTTCGGTGCGATCGAAAGCGCCAAGACGGGCAAGCGCATCGAAATTTCAGCATAGGATCAAGTGACGTGAGCAACCCTGCAAAATCCATTCGCATCGGCACCATGGTCAGCGGCAACAAGGGCGATACTGCCCAGCGCATCGGCGAAATCGCCGACATGGGCTTCGAAAGCTTCGAACCCTTCTTCTGGCAGACGACCAAGGGCCAGGACCTTTCCGAGCTCGGCAAGCGCTGCCTCGACGCCATCGGCGACCGCGACATCACCATCTCGACGCTCGGCATGTTCGGCAATCCGCTGGAAGAGACCGCAATCGACCTGGAGACGCTGCAGGGCTGGAAAGACTGCATCGACAATGCCCATCATTTCGGCGCGTCTTGCGTTGCCGGCTTCACCGGCCGCATCCGCGGCAAACCGCTGACCGACAGCCTGGCTCGCTACAAGCAGATCTGGAGCGAGCTCGCCAAACGGGCGGCCGACAAGGGGATCAAGATCGCCTTCGAGAATTGCGCCATGGACGGCAACTGGGCAAGCGGCGACTGGAACATCGCTCACAATCCCGATGCCTGGGAATTGATGTTCAACGAGACGCCGGACGACAATATCGGGCTGGAATGGGAGCCGTGCCATCAAATGGTCTATCTGATCGACCCGTTGCCGCAGATCCGCAAATGGGCGCACAAGTTCTTCCACGTCCATGGCAAGGACGCGACCATCCGCTGGGAGGTCATCAAGGAACACGGCATTTTCGGCAAGGAGAAATTTGTCTTCATGCGCACGCCGGGCTTCGGCGACAGCAACTGGACCGACATCATTTCCGAGCTGCGCCTGGCCGGCTGGTCCGGCTCGATCGATATCGAAGGCTGGCACGACCCGGTCTATCGCGACGCGCTTGAAATGACCGGCCAGGTCTATGCGCTGAACCACCTCAAGCATGCCCGGGGCGGCGAATTCGTCGTCGACCCGGTCTGATAATATCGTTTCCGGCAAGGAGGAATTGCCGGAAACGGGGATAACCACAAAGGAGGAGAACCATGGCTATCCGTAAATATGCAATTCTCGGCGCTCTGGCGCTTGCAGGCGTCTCGCTGTTTGGCCTTTCGGCCAAGGCCGAGGATGTCACGCTGACGCTCTGGTCGCTGGATAAGGACACCCAGCCGGCGCCGAACCTCGTCAAGGAGTTCAACGCCCAGAACAACGGCATCAAGATCGAGTATCGGCTGATCCAGTTCGACGACGTCGTCACCGAGGCGATGCGCGCCTACGCCACCGGCCAGGCACCCGATATCATCGCCGTCGACAATCCGGAGCATGCGCTGTTCTCGTCGCGCGGCGCCTTCCTCGACCTGACCGACATGATCGCCAAGTCGACCGTCATCAAGCCGGATAATTATTTCCCTGGACCGCTGAAGTCAGTGGAATGGGATGGGAAGTATTTTGGCGTGCCGAAGGCGACGAACACGATCGCGCTCTACTACAACAAGGACATGTTCAAGGCCAAGGGCCTCGATCCGAACAAGCCGCCGCAGACCTGGGACGAACTGGTCGAGGATGCGCGCAAGCTGACCGACCCCGCCAAGAACGTTTACGGTCTGGCTTTTTCGGCCAAGGCCAACGAGGAGGGCACCTTTCAGTTCCTTCCCTGGGCCCAGATGGGCGGCGGCAGCTATCAGCACATCAATGCCGACGGCGCGGTGAAGGCGCTCGGGATCTGGAAGACGATCATGGACGAGAAGCTCGCGTCTCCCGATACGCTGACACGCGGCCAGTGGGATTCGACCGGCACCTTCAACTCCGGCAATGCGGCAATGGCGATCTCGGGTCCCTGGGAACTCGACCGCATGACGCAGGAAGCGAAATTCGACTGGGGCGTCACCCTGCTTCCGGTTCCAAAGGAAGGGGCTGAACGTTCGTCGGCCATGGGCGACTTCAACTGGGCGATCTTTGCTACCAGCAAACATCCGGCCGAAGCCTTCAAGGCGCTCGAATATTTCGCCTCGCAGGACGACAAGATGTTCAAGAATTTCGGCCAGCTTCCGGCCCGTTCCGACATCTCCATCCCCGAGACCGGTCAGCCGCTGAAGGATGCCGCCCTCAAGGTGTTCCTCGAACAGCTGAAATATGCCAAGCCGCGCGGTCCGCATCCGCAATGGCCGAAGATCTCCAAGGCGATCCAGGACGCCATCCAGGCGGCGTTGACCGGCCAGATGAGCCCGAAGGACGCACTCGACCAGGCAGCGGACAAGATCAAGGCTGTGCTGGGCTAAGGAGCGGTTCGGCGTAGCCGAGGCGAAAGCGAAGAGCTGGATTGGCTCCTTGCTCCCTCTTCTCTCCGCTGGGGAGAAGAGGAAACCAAAATCATCCACCGATGGCATATGCCATCCAACTCTTTCCTCCCGGCAGGGGCCGTCTTCCGCGTCATGCGCCAGGCGGCCCCGATCGGAGCATCGGAGGACGCATGAAGAGGATCCTGATGAGCGTCAGGGACGGCCGCGGTTTCGATATCGTGCTGGTCGCTTTCCCGCTCGGCTTTCTGTTCCTGATGGCGGGCCTGCCGCTGATCTACAATGTGGTGATGAGCTTCCAGGAGGTCGACATGTTCAGCCTCGGGACCTTCTCGCGTCCTTTCGTCGGCTTCAAGAATTATACCGAGCTCTTCGCGCAGCCGGAAACGCTGCCGATCCTCTATAACACCGTCATCTTCGTCACCGGCTCGATCGCCGGCCAGTTCCTGATCGGCTTTGGCCTGGCGCTGTTCTTCTGGGTCAACTTCCCCGGCGCCTCATGGATGCGCGGCCTGTTCCTCGTCTCCTGGGTGATGCCCGGCCTCGTCGTCGGCGCCATCTGGAACTGGATTCTCTCTGGTGATTTCGGCGTGCTGAATTTCATCCTCAGGGAAAGCGGCATCATCTCCGGCAACATCTTCTGGCGCTCGGACCCGCATTATTCGCTCTATGCGGTGATCATCGCCAATATCTGGCTCGGCACCTCGTTCAACATGATCCTTCTGTCCGTCGGTCTTGCCGGCATTCCCGCCGATCTCTTCGAAGCGGCCGAACTCGACGGCGCCAATGTCTGGCAGCGCTTCTGGACGATCACGCTGCCGATGATGCGCTCGACCATCGGCGCCATCGTCTCGCTCGGTCTGATCTTCACTCTGCAGCAGTTCGATCTCTTCGCCGCGATCACCTCCGGCGGGCCGAACAATTCGTCGAACGTCACGCAATACTGGGCCTGGGATCTCTCCTTCCGGCAATACGACTTCGCCAAGGGCGCGACGATCTCCGTCATCATGATCGTCTTCGTCATGTTCGCGTCCGTCGTTTATGTCCGGTCCACACGCCACGAGGTGCGCGGATGATGACGACAAACCGTGGCCGCCTGATGCTGGCGATATCGATCGTCATGGCGGCAATCTATCTCTTCCCGCTTTACTGGATGTACATCACTGCGCTGAAAAGCGGCTCGGAGATGTTTGCGACGCCGCCCAGCTTCTGGCCGGCAGCACCCCAATGGGGGACCTACGCCACAGTCTGGGAAAGCCGCGACATGGGCCGCTATCTCTGGAACTCGCTGGTCATCGCTCTCGGCTCCATGGCGCTCATCGCGCTGCTTGGCGTCGGTTGCGCCTATGTGCTCGCCAGGTACCGCAATGTCTGGGTGGATATCGGCCTGTTTCTGATCCTGATGCTGCAGGTCCTGCCAGCATCGCTGATGATCACGCCGATCTTCGTCGGTTTCTCGCAGATCGGCATGCTGTCCTATCCGCGGCTCGCCGTCATTATTGCCGTCGCCGCAAAGAGCATGCCCTTCTTCGTAATCCTGGTTCGCGCCACCTTCATGAGCGTTCCCCAGGAACTGGAGGAGGCAGCCCTCGTCGATGGCAATTCGCGCGTCGGCGCCTTCTTCAACATCGTGCTGCCGCTCGCCCGCAACGGCATTCTCGTCAGCGCCATCCTGATCTTCATGCAGGCCTTCGGCGAATTCGTCTACTCGAAGTCGATGATCCAGGCGGCCGAACTTCAGCCGGCCAGCGTCGGCCTCAATTCCTTCATGGGGCCGAATACCAACGAATGGAACAACATCATGGCCTACGCCACGATGTATGTGACGCCGATCCTTGCCATCTTCGTTCTCTTGCAGCGCCGCATCGTATCCGGCCTCACCTCTGGAGCCCTCAAATGACCACGCAGATCGAGCTCAGAGGCGTCAATAAATATTACGGCGCCTTCCACGCCCTGAAGAACATCGACCTGTCGATTGCCAAGGGAACTTTCGTCGCGCTCGTCGGCCCTTCGGGCTGCGGCAAGTCCACGCTGCTGCGCTCGCTCGCCGGCCTCGAAAGCATCTCGACCGGCGATTTGAGGATCGCCGGCGAGCTGATGAACGGCGTGCCGCCGCGCAAGCGAGACGTCGCCATGGTGTTCCAGTCCTATGCGCTCTATCCGCATATGACGGTTGAAGAGAACCTGACCTATAGCCTGCGCATCCGCGGCATTGCCAAGGCCGAGGCCAAGAAGGCCGCCGAGGACGTGGCGGCGACGACAGGTCTGTCGCATCTGCTGAAGCGCTATCCCCGCGAACTTTCCGGCGGCCAGCGCCAGCGCGTCGCCATGAGCCGCGCCATCATCCGCCATCCGAAGGCCTTCCTGTTCGACGAGCCGCTGTCCAATCTCGATGCGGCGCTGCGCGTCCACATGCGCAAGGAAATCCGGGCGCTGCACGACCGGCTGAACGCAACCTTCGTCTACGTCACGCACGATCAGGTCGAAGCGATGACGATGGCCGATCATGTGGTGGTGATGCGCGACGGCATCATCGAACAGCAGGGCGCGCCGCTGGACCTCTACGACCGGCCTGTGAACCGGTTCGTCGCCGGTTTCATCGGTTCGCCGGCGATGAATTTCATTCCGGCGATCGGCGCGGAAGACGGCAAGAACCTGATCCTGGATTTCGGCGCAGCAAAGCAGACGCTTGCGCTAAGCCGCGCCATCGAGCCGGGGCGCAAACTCGTCGCCGGCATCCGGCCCGAACATATCGGCGTCGTCGAGCCCGGGAATGGCAGTTTCGATGTGCCGATCGCCTTCGTCGAATCGACCGGCTCGTCGACCTTCATCGTTGCGGAGACCCAGCCGGAACTGACGATCGTCGAGACGCGGCGCGACAGGGTGAAACCGGGAGACACGATCGGACTTTCGATTGATCCGACCCAGATCCATCTCTTCGATGCATCGACGGACCACGTCATATAAGGCAGCCAAGCAGCCTGCCGGTTCGGATTTGTCATAAATCGAACCTGGGCGACGGCGTCGAGCCAAGTCTCGGACACACCACCCGAGGCTGGCTGCGCCAAAAGTGCGTCCCGACGAGCGCCCGAGCCGTCCGATCGAGCTTCGATCGCCTATAGAAAAATACATCCCGCAGATTCATCGCTGTTGACAATGACGACCAATCGATATTGTCTTGTAAAGCGCTTTACTAAACCGCTTTACAATAGGTCCAATCAATGGCCAAGGGAACGACACCGAGCTTGAAGGATGTTGCGGCCGCAGCCGGCGTCTCGGTCACCACCGTGTCCCGTTTCGTCAACGGCAGCCTCGACCTACCGTTTCAGACCAAGAAGCGCATTGAGGACGCGATCAAGACGCTGAACTACCGGCCGAACCCGCATGCGCGCCGCCTGAGCAGGGGTCGCTCTGACACGATCGGCCTCGTCGTGCCCGATATCGCCAACCCCTTCTTCGCGACCCTCGTCGCCGCCGTCGAGCAGGCGGCCGACGAAAAGAAGCTCGCCGTCTCGCTGCATGCCACGCTCAACCGGCCGGGCCGCGAGATTGAATATCTGCAGCTGATCGAGCGCAATCACGTCGACGGCCTGATCTTCGTCACCAACCACCCCGACGACGGCGCGCTTGCCGCCCTCATCAACGGCACCGGCAAGGTCATCATCGTCGATGAGGACGTTCCCGATTCGAAAGCGCCGAAGCTGTTCTGCGACAATGAGCAAGGCGGTTATCTCGCTGGTCAGCACTTGGCCGCACAGGGTCACCGCCATGTCCTGTTCATCGGCGGTGACGAGCGCATGATCAGCGCCCGCAGACGTTATGACGGTCTGTTGAAGGCGCTCAGGGAGCGGCATGGCAGCGAGGCCCAGGCCGATCGCTATGCCGGCGAATATACGATCGAATACGGCCGTGCAGCTGCGCTTGAATATCTCTCGGGTGACCGAAAGGCGACGGCGATCTTCGCCAGCTCCGACGAGATCGCCATCGGGCTGGTCGAGGTCTTCGGAAGCCGGGGCGTCTCGATCCCGGCTGACATCTCGATCATCGGCTTCGACGATGTCGGCCCACTTCATCTTTTTGCACCGCCGCTGACAGCGATCCGCCAGCCGGTCCGCCAGATCGGCCGACGGTCACTGGAGCTGCTTCTGGAAACCAATTGGCACGAGTGGAAACCATCCGCTTCCGAGGAACTGGTGCCTGTCGAAATCGTGGTGCGGAACTCCGTTGCGCCGCCCGCGAAATAAAAAACAGCAACGTCAAAAAACCAAAAGAGGATGAGAACATGACACTGAATTTGACTAGACGAACGATGATCGCAGCCGCCGGCTTCACCGCATTGACCTTCATCGGCCTGTCCGGCGCCCAGGCCCAGGAAAAGAAGACCGTCGCACTCGTACAGATCAACCAGCAGGCGCTTTTCTTCAATCAGATGAATGAGGGTGCCCAGAAGGCAGCCGACGCCGCCGGCGTCAAGCTGGTGATCTTCAACGCCAACAATGAGACGACCGCGCAAAACAGCGCGATCGAAACCTACGTCCAGGAAAAGGTCTCCGGTCTTGCCGTCGTGGCGATCGACGTCAACGGCATCATGCCGGCGGTCAAGCAGGCGGCCGACGCCGGCATTCCTGTCGTTGCCATCGACGCCATCCTGCCTGATGGTCCGCAGAAGGCGCAGATCGGCGTCGACAACGCCGCAGCCGGCGCCGACATGGGCAAGTACTTTCTCGACTACGTCAAGGCGAACATGGGCGGCAAGGCCAAGCTCGGCGTCGTCGGCGCACTGAACTCGTTCATCCAGAACATCCGCCAGGACGGCTTCGAGAAGACCTTGAAAGGCGTCGACGGCATCGAAATGGCCGGCGTCGTCGACGGCCAGAACATCCAGGACAACGCCCTCGCGGCGGCCGAGAACCTGATCACCGCCAATCCCGACCTGACGGCGATCTACGCCACCGGCGAGCCGGCGCTGATGGGGGCGATCGCCGCTGTCCAGAGCCAGGGAAAGCAGGATAAGATCAAGGTATTCGGCTGGGATCTGACTGCCGAAGCCATTGCCGGCATCGATGCCGGCTTCGTCGTCGCCGTCGTCCAGCAGGATCCGGCCGCGATGGGCGGTGCCGCCGTCGACGCGCTCTTAAAGGCCTCGGCCGGCGAGGCCGTCACCAAGACGATTTCGGTACCGATCACCATCGTGACCAAGGAGAATGTCGAGCCGTACCGGGCCGTCTTCAAATGATCGAAAGCGGACAGCATCATCTCGCTGCCGCCGGTTCCGGAGGGTTCGCACCCTCCGGAACCGGAACATCCGGCGGCACCCGATCCGATCCGCGCATCTCGCTGCGCGGTATCCGCAAGTCCTTCGGCTCGCACCAGGCGCTGCGCGGCGTCGATCTCGACATCTTCCCCGGCGAATGCCTGGGCCTCGTCGGCGATAACGCTGCCGGCAAGTCGACACTGACGAAAATCATCTCGGGGACCTACATTCCCGATGCCGGCACGATCACCATGGAAGGCGAGGAGGTCCGCTTCTCCGGCCCCGCGGATGCGCGCGGCAGAAACATCGAAATGGTGTTCCAGGATCTCAGCCTCTGCGACCACATCGATGTCGTCGGCAATCTCTTCCTCGGCCGCGAACTCAGCCGCGGCCCGTTTCTCGATACCAGGACGATGCTGTCCGAAGCTCGCAAGATGCTGGATTCGCTGGAAATCCGCATCCCGAGACTGACCGGCAAAGTCGCCCAGCTATCCGGCGGACAGCGTCAGGCGATCGCCATTGCGCGAGCGGCCTCCTTCAAGCCGAAGGTGCTGATCATGGACGAGCCGACATCGGCACTTGCCGTTGCCGAAGTCGAAGCGGTTCTCGCATTGATCAACCGCGTCAAGGCGAACGGGGTCTCGGTGATCCTTATCACCCACCGGCTGCAGGATCTCTTCCGGGTCTGCGACCGCATTGCGGTGATGTATGAGGGCACGAAGGTGGCCGAGCGGCAGATCGGCCGCACCAACCTCGAGGATCTCGTCCATTTGATCGTCGGTGAAGGAGCCAGGCAATGACGGCTTACACGGAACGCGGCCACGGATCTCGGGCCGCCGATTTCTTCGGCGAACATGCGCAGGTGCTGTCGATCGCCATCTTCTTCCTGGCCTGCATGATCTTCTTCTCGATCGGCAGCGAGACCTTCTTCACGCTCGGCAACATCCTGAACATCGTCCGGCAGGCCGCCCCCATCCTGATCGTCGCCATCGCCATGACCTTCGTCATCATTACTGGCGGTATTGATCTGTCGGTCGGCTCGCAGGTCGCCCTTGTCAATGCGGTTGCGGCAATCGTCATGGCGATGGAAATTCCCTGGCCGTCCGTGGTCATCGGCATGCTGGTGCTCGGCGCGTTTATGGGTCTGGTTCAGGGCTGGTTTGTCGCCTATCAGGGCATTCCGGCCTTCATCGTCACGCTCGCCGGCCTCTCGATCCTGCGCGGCCTGGCGCTCTATCTGACCCAGGGCTATTCCATCCCGATCAAGGATGCGCCGGGCTTCTTCGCGCTCGGCCGGGGCGAAATCCTGAGCTTCCCGATCCCCGCAGTCATCGCCCTCATTATCGCCATCCTCGGCTATGTGATCATCACAGCGACGAAATACGGCCGGCAGGTCGTGGCGGTTGGCTCCAACATGGAAGCGGCGCGGCGTGTCGGCATGCCCGCCAAATGGATCATCGCCTCGGTCTATATCATCTCCGGCATCGCCTGCGCGGTCGCCGGCCTGCTGATTGCCGCCCGGCTCGGCTCCGGCTCGTCCAATGCCGCCGTCGGTTTCGAGTTGCAGGTGATTGCGGCCGTCGTTCTCGGCGGAACGTCGCTGATGGGCGGGCGCGGCACCATCCTCGGCACGGTGCTCGGCACGCTGACCATCGCCGTCATTGGTAACGGCCTGATCCTGATGCACATATCGCCGTTCTTCACCCAGATCATCACCGGCGCCATCATTCTCGTCGCCATCTGGCTGAACACCCGCATCTTCACCGCCAATTTCCGTTTCGGAATGGGCAGGAAAGGATGAGGCGATGAGTGAACAGGCAGCAGATAGCTTGTCCGAAGCGCATGTCCGCTCCGGCAAAGTGATGACCGTCACCGGTCCGATTTCGGCGGATGCGCTCGGCGTGACGCTGATGCACGAACACATCCTCAACGACTGCCGCTGCTGGTGGCACGCGCCGAAGACGCCGGACCGGCAACATCTGGCCGAAAGCTTCGTCTGCATGGAGATCCTCGGCGAACTCCGGCAGGATCCCTTCGTCAACAAGCACAACATCACCCTCGACGACGAACATCTGGCGGTGGCCGAACTCAAGGATTTCGCCGGCGCCGGCGGCCGCACGGTGGTGGAACCGACCTGCAAGGGCATCGGCCGCGATCCACTGGCGCTCCAGCGTATTTCGAAAGCATCCGGCCTCAACATCGTGATGGGGGCAGGTTATTATCTCGGCTCCTCGCATCCGGAGAGCGTCGCGGCAATGAGCGTCGAGGACATCGCGCGCGAAATCGTCCGTGAGGCGAGGGAAGGCGTCGACGGCACCGGCGTCAGGATCGGCCTGATCGGCGAGATCGGCGTCTCCTCGGATTTCACCGCCGAGGAAGAGAAATCGCTGCGCGGTGCTGCCCAGGCGCAGGTGCTGACCGGACTTCCCATGATGGTGCATCTGCCGGGCTGGTTCCGTCTCGGCCATCGCGTGCTCGACGTGGTGGCAGAAGAGGGTGCGAATCTCAGCCACACCGTCCTTTGCCACATGAACCCGTCGCATGACGATATTGCCTATCAGAGCGAACTGGCGGAGCGCGGCGCCTTCATCGAATACGACATGATCGGAATGGATTTCTTCTATGCCGACCAGCAGGTGCAGTGCCCGAGCGACGAAGAGGCTGCGCGCGCGGTCGTGCGTCTCGTCGAGGCCGGTTATCTCGACCGGATTCTTCTGTCGCACGACGTCTTTCTGAAGATGATGCTGACGCACTACGGCGGCAACGGCTACGCCTACATCCTTCGCCACTTCCTTCCGCGTCTTCAGCGGCACGGCCTCGACGGGACGGTCCTAAACGAGATGATGCGCGGCAATCCGCGCCGCGTCTTTCATGCCGGAGCCTAGCTCCATCAATGCAATCGATCACAGGTAACCGGAAGACCATGACAAAGAAAATCCTCCTTGTCGGCGAGAGCTGGGTTAGCTCCGCCACGCATTACAAAGGCTTCGACCAGTTCGGCAGCGTCACCTTCCATCTCGGCGCCGAACCGCTGGTCAAGGCGCTCGCCGGCAGCGCCTTCGAACTCACCTATATGCCGGCGCATGAGGCGGTGGAGAAGTTCCCCTTCGATATATCCGGGCTCGACGCTTACGATGCCATCATCCTCTCCGATATCGGCGCCAATTCGCTGCTGCTGCCGCCAGATGTGTGGCTGCATTCGCGCACGGTGCCGAACCGGCTGAAGCTGCTGAAGGCGTGGGTGGGGAAAGGAGGCGGCCTGCTGATGGTCGGCGGCTATTTCTCCTTCCAGGGCATCGACGGCAAGGCGCGCTGGCGGCGCACCCCCGTCGAAGACACGCTGCCCGTCACCTGCTTGCCCTATGACGACCGCGTCGAGATCCCCGAGGGAACAGTTGCCGAGGTGGTGAAGCCTGAACACCCCACGATGCAGGGCCTCGAAGGCGCCTGGCCGGTGCTGCTCGGCGTCAACGAGGTCGAAGTGCGCGACCGTGCGGACGTCGAAGTCATCGCGCGCCTGCCCGAAGATCAGGGTGGTCATCCGCTGCTTGTCGTCGGGACGCACGGCACTGGGCGGACGGCGGCCTGGACGTCGGATATCGGCCCGCACTGGCTCTCGCCTGCCTTCTGCGAATGGGACGGCTACGGCCGGCTGTGGAAGAATATCCTTGGCTGGCTCACCGAGAACCAGGCGTGATTTCAGCACGCGGCAGGAATTGGAAAGGGAATGACATGCAGGAAATTTCGGACAGATCATCCAACGCCGTCAGGGACATCTTCGGCAGGGACAAGGTTCTGATCGGCATGATCCACTGCCCGGCCTTCCCGGGTGCACCCCGCTACAGGGCTGCTGCGATGGACGCGATCTACGACGCGTGCATGCGCGACGCCGAAGCCTGCATGGAAGGCGGCCTGCATGGGTTGATCATCGAAAATCACGGCGACGTGCCATTCTCGAAGCCCGAGGATATCGGCCCCGAGACGACGGGTTTCATGTCCGTCGTCACCGACCGGATCGCGCGCGCGGCCGGCATTCCGCTCGGCGTCAACGTCCTTGCCAATGCGCCGATTCCAGCCTTCGCCATCGCCATGGCCGGCGGCGCCAAATTCATCCGCGTCAATCAATGGGCCAATGCCTATGTTGCCAATGAAGGTTTCATCGAGGGCAGGGCCGCCGAAGCCATGCGCTACCGCTCGCTGCTCAGGGCCGAGCACATCAAGGTTTTTGCCGACAGCCACGTCAAACACGGCAGCCACGCCATCGTCGCCGACCGCTCGATCCAGGAACTGACGCGTGACCTCGCCTTCTTCGATGCCGACGGCGTCATCGCCACCGGCCAGCGAACCGGCAATTCGGCGACGATGGAGGAAATCGAGGAGATCGGCGCAGCGACGCATCTGCCACTGCTCGTCGGCTCCGGCGTCAACAAGGACAATATCGTCGATATTCTGAGCCGCACCAACGGCGTCATCGTCGCCTCATCGCTAAAACATGGCGGTGTCTGGTGGAATCCTGTCGATATCGAGCGGGTGCGCGCCTTCCGGGCGGTTGCCGAACCGGGACTGGAGGGCTGAGCATGGCCGAGGAGAGCCTTTCAGACCGCATTCTACGTGAGAACGACGCCGTCTTCCGGACGATGCTTGGCCACCGCTTCGTCGAGGACGTGAAGAACGACACCTTGAGCAAGGAGGCTTTCGAGCGTTATCTCGTCTACGAAGGCGCCTTCGTCGACAGCGCCATCTCGATCTTTGCTTATGCGGCGGCGACCGCCAAGACGATGACGCAGAAGCGCTGGCTGATCGCGGTTCTCGACGCGCTGGCAACCGAGCAGATCAGCTATTTCGAACGCACCTTCGCCAGCCGCGGCATTGATCCTTCTTCCTTCGACACCGGCATCGCCGAGGTCGAGGCCTTTCGTGCCGGCATGTTGGAGATCGCTCGCCAGGGCGGCTTCCTCGATACGGTCGCGGCGATGTTTGCGGCCGAGTGGATGTATTGGACATGGTCGAAGGAAGCGGCTACCCGCTCGATCAGCGATCCGCTGCTGAAGGAATGGGTCGACCTGCATGTCGATCCTAATTTCGCCGCCCAGGCGCAATGGCTGAAAAATGAACTCGACATGACAGGAGAAACCCTGGAAGAGGATGAAATGGCGCGATTGAGCGCGATCTTCGGCCAGGCGATGCAGCTCGAGATCGATTTTCACAATGCGCCTTATCTTTAGCTTCAGCCTTGCGAAAGCGGATGCATGCGCGCCTACATAGTCGGCAATGTCGCCATCGACGAAACCATCGCCGTTTCCGAACTTCCGGTCATTGGTGCCTCCATCCTCGGCACTGCCGGTGGCAGCGATCTCGGCGGCAAGGGCACCAACCAGGCGGTCGTCATGGCTCGCTGCGGCGTTCCGACAACGTTGGTGGCGCCTGTCGGTTGGGATGCGAGGGCCGAGACGATCCGCCACTACCTCGCGGAGGAACCGCTTCAGAGCGACCTGATCGAAATGCAAGGTACATCGAGCGACGTCTCGATCATCTTCCGGCTGCCGGGCGGTGAAAATGCCATCGTCACGACGACGGAATCAGCGCAGAGCCTGTCCCTGTCCCATGTCGCACGAAGCCTGTCGACCGCCGGTCAAGGCGATCTGATGATGCTGCAGGGAAATCTGTCCGATCAGGCGACCCGCGACATCCTGGAGCAGGCAAGAGCGATCGGCATGATCACCGCCTTCAATCCCTCGCCGGTGCGTTCCTATTTCTCCGATCTTTGGGGGTTGATCGATATAGCGTTCCTCAACAAGGGTGAGGCCCAGGCCCTGACAGGAACGACAGGCCGCGATGCTGCCGAATATCTTTTGAGCCGGGGCCTGCGCGAAATCGTTCTGACCCTCGGCAGCGACGGCGCGACGCTTGTCAATCGGCGCGATAGCATTGAAGTGCCCGCCCGAGCCTGCGATGTGGTCGATACGACGGGTGCGGGCGATACGTTTATGGCCGTGGCGCTGGCATCCTGTGGGCTGCGAGGGGGACGGCTGGACAGGCAGGCCATCGAGCATGCCGCCGCCGCCGCCGCTATCACCGTCTCTCGGCACGGGACCAGAAAGGCGTTTCCTACGGTTTCCGAGCTTGAAACGATCTTGAAATAACCGGCTTGACGCCATTATGTTGACGCTGACAAACAAACTCTGCGTTCTCGTCGACTGTTGGATGGCGTTTGACGGCAATGGCAGCGGACAGCTTCATCAAACCATCATCAGCCTCTGCGAAGGGATGGGCGCCTCGTAGCTCACCCCGTCATATCAGCAGCAATCCGGACTCTTCTCATGGCATCCTCTCCGATTTCCGCGCGTCTTTCCCCGACCGCATCGTCCCGCCTCGCCGTGCTTGCCGAAACGGTCATAAAGGCGGGCGAAACCGCCCGCGGCTCGCTGCGGCGACGAACATCGGCCGAAATGCTGGCCAAGGCGCCGCGCGACTATCAGACCGAGATCGATGTCGCCGTCGAGCGGATCATCGTCGACGAGATGACGAAGGCTTTTCCGGATTATGCCATTCAAGGCGAGGAAGCCGTCGGCAACCGCACGGCCGGGCCGGAAACACCCATCATCTATATCGATCCGATCGACGGCACCACCAATTATGCCTGGGGCCTTCCGCATTTCGGCATGACGATCGCAATCGCCGAAGGCGGAAGGCTCGTCGCCGGCGTCGTTTATGACGCGATGCAGGACGAGCTGTTCAGCGCCGAGCTCGGCGGCGGTGCCTATCTCGACGGCGAGCGCATCCGCTGCGCCGAGGTCGGCGACATCGAAAACGTGCTTGTCGGTGCAGGCCTGCCAATCCCGGGCCAGGTCAAGGCGGTCGCCGAAGCGGCCTATTTCGACGCCATCAAACGGCTGATGGCCAACACGGCAGGCGTACGCCGCCTTGGCTCGGCGGCGCTGTCGATCGCCTATGTCGCCTGCGGCCGGCTGGACGGATTCTTCGAGGACGGGCTCTCGATCCATGATTTCGGCGCCTCGGCGCTGATGGTCGAGGAGGCAGGCGGCATTGTTACGCGTTTTTCCGGTGCCGCCGTCGACGGGCCGGGCGATATCCTCGCCGCCAGCAAGGCATTGTATCCCTGGCTCAAGGAAGGCTTCGCGACGAAGGCGTAATTTAGACCGGCAACAGCCGCCCAAGCTCCGCATCGCCCCTTGCCGTCATCGATTGATGGACGAGTTCATTGTTGCGGTAGACGAAAAAACTGGTGCAGCTCGGCTCGACCTTCATTCCGGTCCGAATCCGATCGTCCGGCGCCACCATTGCCTTCAAGCGACTGCCGTCGGCCAGATCGACATCGACCATCTTATGCGTGCCGAAATCGACGACGCGATGGACCGTCGCGGCATCCGGCCGGTCCGAGGACCGGATCATCAGCGCTTCAGGACGGGTGGCCAGCGTCACGGGTCCGTCCTCGATGGGGATCGCAAGCGGGAAGAGCGGATGCTCGCAGGCGCCGTTTCTGGTGTGGCTCTCGACGAAATTCATCGAGCCGATGAAGCCGGCGACGAAGGCTGTCTGCGGCTGCCGGTAGATAGTGCTCGGCGGCGCGATCTGCTCTGTGCGTCCGTCGCGCATGACCACGATGCGGTCGGCGAGCGCCAAGGCTTCGTCCTGGCCGTGGGTAACGAAGAGCGTGGTGATGCCGAGGCGCTGCTGGATATCGCGCACTTCTTCCCGCAGCCTTTCGCGCAGGTGCTGGTCAAGGCTGGCGAAGGGTTCGTCGAGCAGCAGGATCTTCGGCTCAAGCACCAGCGAGCGGGCAAGGGCGACGCGCTGCTGTTGTCCGCCCGACAGTTGCGTCGTCATCCGCCGCCCGTAATCGCCAAGGCCGACCAGATCGAGCGCATCCTCGACACGCTGACGAATTTCGGATTTCGGCAGCCGGCGAACCTTCAGACCGAAGGCGATGTTGTTGAAGACATCCATATGCGTCCAGAGCGCGTGGCTCTGGAACACCATGCCGGTCGGGCGCCGCTCGGGCGGCAGGCTCGTCACATCCCTGCCGTCGATGCGGATCGTTCCGCCGCTCGGACGCTCGAAGCCACCGATCATTCTGAGAAGCGTCGACTTGCCGGAGCCTGAGGGGCCAAGCAGGCAGACGAGTTCGCCGTCGCCGACTTCGAGCGAAAACTCGCGAACGGCAAAGGTGCTTCCGAACAGCTTCGAAACGCCCTCGATCATTAGATGTGCCATTCTCAAACCTTTCCTCAATTGGCGCCTCTCACGCACCAAAACCTCTCGCGAACGCGCCAGTGCCGATGACGCGGCGCGCAAACATCAGCGCGATGAAGGACGGCAGCCACAGCATGACGGAGAGCACGGCGCCATATTGCACGACGATCTGATTGTTGATGAAGCCGATCATCAGCACCGGCATGGTGCGGATCCCAGGCGCGCCAATCAGCCAGGCGCCTTCGGTTTCGTAGAAGGTGCCGACGAAGGTCAGAAGCAGGGCGGCGGTGATCGTCGGTGCGGCCTGCGGCAGCGTGATCGACCAGAAGACGCGCAGCGGCGTGGCGCCGGCATCGCGTGCTGCCTCTTCCATGCGTCGGTCGACATTCTGGAAGGCTGCGACCGGAATCCAGATCATCAGCATCAGCGTGCCGACAAGCTGGATCAGCACAACGCCCCAGAAGGTGCTGATCAGGCCGAGCTGCAGGAAGATGCCGGCAATGGCGACGAGCAGGCCGAATTTCGGGAAGGCATGCGATGCGAGAAACGACAGGAACAGGATATTTCTGCCGGGAAAGCGCATGCGCGCGAAAGCATAGGCGGCGGGAAGGCAGATGACGGCGGAAAGGGCGGTCACCGTCGCGGTCAGCCGCAGACTGAGCAAGAGAGCATCCCAGACATCCGAGCGCGCCAGCGTCTGGCCCCAGAAGCGCAGGCCGAATTGCTGCGGGATCACCGACGGGTAACGCCAGACCTGGGTGAAGGCCCATGTGCCGACGACGATCAGCGGCAGCGCGATGAACAGCGTCAGCAGGCATGCGAAGAGCATGCCGATCCAGTCGAAGCGAAGGCCGATGCCCGGTCTAGTTGTTCTCATGGCCGGACCTCCCGGTTGCGGGCAATCGACCGGATATAGAAGATGCCGAAGACCAGGCAGAAGGCGAATGTGATGACGGCCTGGGTCATGGCGTTCAGCGGGTCGTTCATGTCGGCGAAGGTGCGCTGCATGAACGGCCCCATCATCTCCGGCGATGCCGGGCCGAGCACATAGGGAAGGGTGAAGGCGGAAAAGATGCCGAGCACCGCAAAGGAAGCAGTGACCAGCAGGGAATTGCCCATGCGCGGCAGAATGATCGAGACGAAGACCCGAAGCGGCCCTGCGCCGACGTCGCGGGCGGCCTCGATGGCGCTGTTCGAAACCGAGGAGAGGCCGGCCGTCAGCATCAGCACCGTCAACGGAAGATTGTCCCAAACGAGGCCGATCACCGGTCCCCACGGCGTCAGATAGGGCGTGCGCAGCTTGGGCAGGCCGACGGCGTTCAGCAACAGGTCGACGGTGCCGTTCGGCCCGATGGTCCTGATCAGCGCATAAGCAAGAATGATTGACGGCACGAACATCGGGAAGATCGCAAGAGCCTGCACGTAGGCAGCAAGGCGACCTTGCGAGAAGCGAAGGTAAAGCGCGATCGGAAGGCCGATCGCCAGAAGCAGAATGCCACAGACGGCGGTGGTCCACAGCGTCAGCCATAGATTGCCGAGGCTGTAGCCATCGGAAAAGAAGAAGCGGTAGGAGGCGAGCGAGAACTCCGTCGCGCCCTCAGGGCCTCGAACCAAAATCGTGCCGACGACCGCCGAAAAGATCGGGAAGATGATCAGCCATCCAACCAGGAAGACCGGCAGCGCAACGAGGAGGAGCCCGAGGAAGCTCCTCCTGTCGATAGATTGGTGACGGCGCGGTGCCGCCAGCGCGGTATCGGCGGACATCAGGTGCGGCTGATGCCCGGCGCGACGTTGCGATACCAGCCGTCGTTGATCGCCTTTTCCCAATCGCCGCTCGGGAAGGTGGGGATGGTCGACGGAATGACGTCAGCATATTTCTTGCGCAGATCGTCGGAGATATGGTCCCAGGAGATGGCAGGGAAGCCGCCGATCTGGGTGATGATCGCTTCCTGCATTTCCTTTGTCAGCATGAACGCGGCAAGCTTCAGCGCCGCATCCTTGTTGGCGCCGTTCGAGAACACCGTGATGCTGGAGAAGCCGCCGCAAAGGGCGAGATCGCCAAGCTGCACCAGGCCGGTCGTCTCGGGCAGTACGCCCTGCGAGATCGCCTGCAGCACCTGGTCCGACCAGACCGGCACCATGGTGACGACACCCTGGGCAAGCAGCTGGATCGACTGGGTATTGCCTGATGTATAGGCGCCCTTGTCGTAGAGCGAAGGGGCGAGATCGTTGAGCAGCTTCCAGGCCGGCGTCAGCGCCTTGGTGCCGTAGTCCACGGTGAAATTGTCGACCTTGAATTTCTTCGGATCGCGGCCGTTCACCTCATGAATTGCGCGGCGAACGAAGTTGCTGCCCGAACCCCCCTTGTCGGGTCTGTTGTAGATGAACTGGCCCGGGTGGGCCTTGATCCAGGTCGTGAGCTGATCCCAGCTTTTTGGGGCATCCTTCGGGTCGAGCTTGGCCGTGTCGTAGGCGAGCAGCACCTGCGAGCCGCGATAGGGAAGCGAGTAGGGGGTATCGAAGGCCAGTGGATTGATGTGGTCGTAGCCTTCGATGTTTTCGGCTGACAATTTCACCCAGAGGCCGGCATCGATACCACCCGCCGGCAAACGCGGATCGAACTGCTCGAAAAGGTCAGCCTGCGGATCGGTCTTCGTCTTCAGCGCTGCGAGCGCGCGGTCGGCGATGGCGCGCAGGCCGTTATTATCGCCGGCATCGGTCACCTTCAGCGGGAGTTCGGGATGCGCCTTTTCGAAGGCAGGGCGGATGATGTTGTTCCAGAGGTCGACGATATTGGCATCCGAACCGCTATAGAGGTCGATCGTGCCGACTGCCGCCGATGCGAAGCGCGGGAGAGCCAGAAGACCCGCCGCAGCCGACGATGTGATCAGAAATTCACGCCTATTCATAACCGTCTCCATCAGGTGTCGAGGCTCTGCCTCGGCGGATTGTCGGAGGCCTTGCTAGCGCCGGCGCGTAACATCGACATGACAGGACCAGGCTGTTCGAAAGGAAATTGCACAGCTGTGCTTATTTCCGCTGTGTGGAAATCGCGGGCCGGAGATACTATCTCTTGGCAAACAAGGAGACATCCAATGACCGAAGAACGTGCAGTGCTCGCCGGTGGCTGCTTCTGGGGCATGCAGGACCTCATCCGCCGGTACAAGGGCGTGATTTCGACCCGGGTCGGCTATTCCGGCGGCGACGTGCCGAATGCCACCTATCGCAACCACGGAAACCACGCCGAGGCGATCGAGATCATCTTCGATCCCGCAAGGATCAGCTATCGCGAAATCCTCGAATTTTTCTTCCAGATCCATGACCCGAGCACGCGCAACCGCCAGGGTAATGACGTCGGCGCGAGCTACCGCTCGGCGATCTTCTACGCCAGCCCCGAGCAGGAGCGTGTTGCCAAGGATACGATCGCCGATGTCGACGCATCCGGCCTCTGGCCCGGCAAGGTCGTCACCGAGGTCGTGCCGGTGAGCGATTTCTGGGAGGCCGAGCCCGAGCATCAGGATTATCTGGAGCGGATACCAAACGGCTACACCTGCCATTTCGTCCGGCCAGGCTGGAAGCTGCCGGTCCGCCAGAAGATCGCCTGACGCTTTTACATACATGCCGGCATCAGAGCCGGCATGTATGAGGCGACGTCTTCCATCTATCATCGCGCAGTTGGGCCGGAGCGCCACCCGCCGCATCACCTTCCTCGACGAGCAGCAGGCCAAGCGCGAAAACCGCTCCATCGATGACGTCGTCGCCGAAAGCACTGGCAGCATTCCGCTCGGCCGTTATGGCCGGCCGGAAGAATATGGCAATTTCGTCGCCTTCCTGGCGAGCGAGCCTGCCTCCTATCTGACCGGATCGGTGATCCTCGTCGATGGCGGCATGATCCAGAGCATCTGACAGAAACCGGATTGGACACGAGAACCGATGGCCCTTAGCACTGAAGCGATTGCAACACTCAAGGCCGTCTCGACGGCGACATTGACGACCGTTCTTCTAAAGAAAGGCTTGCGCAATGTCTGGATCCGCGGCGCCGTTCCGTTAAAGTCCGGCCAGCCGCGCATCGTCGGCCCGGCCTTCACGCTCCGCTTCGTTCCGGCCCGCGAGGATCTGGCGACGCCGGCATCCTGGGCCTCGCCGATCTCGACGCGCGCCGCGATCGAGGCGATGCCGGAAGGCTGCGTCGCCGTCGTCGACGCGATGGGCGTGACCGATGCCGGCATCTTCGGCGATATCCTCTGCGCCCGCATGCAGAAGCGGGGTGTTGCCGCACTTGTCACCGACGGCGTGGTGCGCGATCTTGCCGGCGTGCTCGACACCGACCTGCCGGTCTGGTGCCGCGGCGTCGCGGCACCTCCCTCGGTTGCCGGCCTCACCTTCGTCGCCTGGCAGCAACCGATCGGTTGCGGCGGCGTCGCGGTCTTTCCCGATGACATCATCGTCGTCGACCAGGACGGCGCGGTGCTGATCCCGGCCGATTTGCTCGAGGCTGTGCTGGCGGAAGCCCTGGAACAGGAGCGCATGGAAGCCTGGATCATGACCAGGATCGATGACGGCGTGCCGCTGCCCGGCCTCTATCCGATGAACGCCGAAACCAAGGCGCTCTACGAGGCTTCGAAGAAATAATCTCCAAGCCAGTGCGAATGGAAAGGGGTCGCTGCCTCGCGACCCCTTTTTTGTTTTGGCGCAGACAGAAGTCTGCTCCGGTAAGCCGCCCCCGCACTTCAATAACGCGGCGCGTAATCCAAACCGCCGTCGATCCGTGCCGGGCGCCCGTCCAGGAAAAGCTCGCCGATGCGCGGCGCCGAGCGGGCGATGACCTTGCCGCGACGGATCACCGCCAGCCGGTTCGGCTTCAGCCGCAGCGCTTCCAGCGTGTCGCTCGCCTGGAGGATGACGAGGTCGGCGTTACATCCCTTTTCCAGGCCGTAACCTGCAAGCCCCATCGTCTTTGCCGAATTGACCGTCAATGCGTCGAAAATCCTCTTCTTGTCGTCGATGCCGGCCATCTGCGCGACATGGATCGCCATATGGCCGACCTCCAGCATGTCGCCCGACCCCATCGAATACCAGGGATCCATGACGCAATCGTGCCCGAAGGAGACGTTGAGCCCCGCATCCATCAATTCCCTAACGCGGGTCATGCCGCGGCGTTTCGGATAGGTGTCGTGGCGGCCCTGCAGCATGATGTTGATCAGCGGATTGGGGATGACGTTGATCTCGGCCTCCGCCATCAGCGGGATGAGCTTGGAGACATAATAATTGTCCATCGAGTGCATCGAGGTCAGATGCGAGCCGGCGACGCGCCCTTTGAGCCCGAAGCGGATGGTTTCCGCAGCCAACGTCTCGATATGGCGCGAGAGCGGATCGTCGGTTTCGTCGCAATGCATATCGACTGGCAGGCCGCGGTCGGCAGCGATGCGGCAGAGCGCCTCGACCGAGGCCGTACCTTCGCCCATCGTCCGTTCGAAGTGGGGAATGCCGCCGACGAGGTCGACGCCCATGTCGAGGGCGCGGTTGAGAGTGTCGATCGCGCCGGGTGAGCGGTAGTAGCCATTCTGAGGAAAAGCGACCAATTGCAGATCGATATAGGGCGCGACCTTTTCGCGAACCTCGATCATCGCCTCGACGGTCACCAGTCTGGGATCGCTGGTGTCGACGTGGCTGCGAATGAAGAGCAGCCCCTGCGTGACCGCCAGGTCGCAATAGCGCAACGCACGATCGACCAGCTCTTCTTTTGTCACGATCGGGCGCAACTCTCCCCAGAGCGCGATTCCTTCAAGCAGCGTGCCGGATACATTCATGCGCGGCAGGCCAAGCGACAGGGTGGCGTCCATATGGAAATGCGGGTCGACGAAGGGCGGGCTGACCAGCCGACCTGTCGCGTCGATCTCTTCCCCCGCCTGCGCCTGGAGATTGCGCTCGACAACGACGATCTTGCCGCCCTGGATGCCGATATCGATATTCTTTGAGCCATCGGGGAGATTTGCATTTCTGACGATCAAATCGAACATCGGAACCTCATTGGATGTGGGCGGTTTCAGCGTTCGCCGCGTCGATAGGGCTGCATCAGCGCCTGCGGCACGCGGGCGCGGCGGGCCATGACGGCAAGAGCGGCAATGGAAAGGATATAGGGGGTCATCAGGAAAAGCTGATAGGGCATGAGCCCACTCAGCGCGGTTTGCAGCCGAAGCTGAAAAGCGTCGAAGAAGGCGAAGAGCAGGGCGCCGAAAAGCGCGCGACCGGGGCGCCAGGAGGCGAACACGACGAGGGCGATGCAGATCCAGCCGCGTCCCTGCACCATCGTCGGGAAGAAACTGTTGAATGCCGACAATGTCAGGAAGGCCCCGCCCATTCCCATCAGCGCGCTTCCGGCAATCACCGCGCCATAGCGCACCTTCATTGGATTGACGCCCTGGGCTTCCGCCGCATGCGGATTTTCGCCGGTCATGCGGATCGCAAGCCCCACCGGTGTGCGGAAGATGATGTAGGCCATCAGCAAGGCGATAATGATCGCGAGATAGGTCGGCGCCGTCTGCGTGAAGAAGGCCGGCCCGATGAAAGGCAGGGTCGAAAGCCCAGGAATGGCGATCGGTTGGAACGGCACGATGGTGGGTGGCGTATTGGCAAGCGGCACGATCAGCCGGAAGACATAATAGCTGAAGCTGGAGGCAAACAGCGTGACGCCGAGACCGGAGACATGCTGGGAGAGGCCGAGCGTCACCGTTAGCGACGCGTGCAGCAGGCCGAAGACGCCGCCGGCTATGCCAGCTATCAGAAGGCCGGTCCAGAGATCGGCGCCGTGATAAACGGAAAGCCAGCCGATCATCGCGCCGAAGGTCATGATGCCTTCGATGCCGAGATTGAGCACGCCGGCCCGTTCGCAGAGCAAGGCGCCAAGCGTGCCGAAAATCAGCGGCGTGGCGATGCGCAGGATTGCCGCCCAGAGCCCTGATGAAGCGATGATGTCGAACAGTTGCATCATCGCCGGATCCTGTATTGGGTGAAGAACAATGCGATCAGCATCGTCAGCAGCGACAACGCCACCGTGACATCGGCGATATAGGTGGGGATGCCAAGGCCTCGGCTCATGCCGTCCGCGCCCACAAACATGGTTGCCGTGAAAATGGCGGCGAAGACGACACCGAGCGGATTGAGGTTGGCGAGCATCGCGACAACAATGCCGGAATAGCCGAAACCCGGCGATAGATCGGTCGTCACGTAGCCCTTGACCCCCATCACCTCGATCGCTCCCGCGAGCCCCGCAAGCCCGCCGGACAGGCAGGCGACTTTCACCAACGTTCTGCCGAGCGGCACGCCGGCGAAGATCGCACCGGTGGGATTGAGGCCGGCGGCGCGCGACTGCATGCCGAACACGGTTCGGGACTGAACAAAATGAACGACGACAGCCAGCCCGATCGCGATCGCAAAGCCGATATGCAGGCGTGAGCGGGCGATCAATTTCGGCAGCATGGCATGATCGCTGACGGATTGCGACTGCGGCCAGCCGAAGGCGAGCGGGTCCTTGAGAACGCCGTCGATCAGCATCGAGACGAAGAGCACGGCGATGAAGTTCAGCAGCAGGCTGGTGACGACCTCATCGACCGAGAAGCGCAGCCTGAGCCAGAGGGGAATGAGAATGAGCACCATGCCGGCAATGGCGCCGATCAGCAGCAGGAGCGGAATGAGAATGGGTGCCGGAAGATCGCCCAACAGTTTCGAACTCGCCGCGGCAACGGCGATGGCGCCGAGATAAAATTGGCCCTCGGCGCCGATATTCCAGAGCCGCGCCCGAAAAGCGACGGCGGCGGCAAGCCCCGTCAGCATCAGCGGCGTTGCTCGCGTCAGTGTTTCGGTCGCCGACAGCCGCGAGCCGAAAGCACCGATCAAGATACGCCAATAGGCATCGAGCACCGGCGCGCCGGCAATGGCGATCAAGATGCCCGCCAGCGCAAGCGCTGCGATCACCGCGATGACGGGCGTGACGATCAGCAGGTACAGCGGACGGTGTTCGCGGCGCTCAAATCGCATGGCTGGTCTCGTGGGTCTCTTGCCATTCGCCGGTCATCATCAGCCCCAGCCTGCGGGCATCGGCGTCTTCGGCCTCGACGGGCGATGATAGGCGGCCACCGACGATCGCCTGTATACGGTCGGCGAGCGCGATCACCTCGTCGAGGTCTTCGGAGATCAGCAGGACGGCGGCGCCCTGCCGGCGGGCTTCGAGCAGGCGCGCGTGCACGGCGGCCACGGCCCCTTCGTCGAGTCCACGTGCGGGCTGCGCGGCGATCAGGATACGCGGCCGCCGATGCAGGTTGCGGCCGAGAATGAGCTTCTGCATATTGCCGCCGGAGAGCACCCGGGTACGGACGGCTGGCCCGCCGCCACGGACATCGAACCCGTCGATGATCTCCCTGGCGAAGGCCATGCCGGCCTTGCGGTTGACAAAACCGAGGCGCGAGAAGGCCGGTGAGGCGAGGCGCTCCAGCACGGCATTTTCCCAGATCGCCATCTCGCCGATCACGCCCTCCTCATTGCGGTCTTCAGGAATGCGGCCGATACCGGCATCGACGACATCGGCGACGCCGAGATCACCGACGGCCTCCCCGAACAGAAGAAGGTCGCCGCCGCTACGCGCCAGCGTGCCGGAAAGAAGGTGCGCCAACGCCGCCTGGCCATTGCCCGAAACGCCGATGATGCCGAGGATCTCGCCCTGGTGCAGCCGAAAGCTGATCGATTTCAACCGATCGATGCCGTCGATGCGCACCGTGACATCGGCGGCTTCAAGCGCAACCGCGCCGGGCGTCGGCGGCTCGCGCACCGGCCGCGTCACGCGGCGGCCGACCATCAGTTCGGCAAGTTCGGCCTTGCTGGTTTCCGACGCCTTGCGTTCGGCGACCATCTTGCCGCCGCGCAGCACGACGATGCGGTCGGCTGCCGCCATCACCTCGTCGAGCTTGTGGGAGATGAAGATCAGCGACAGGCCCTGGCGGGCCATCTCCTTCAAGGTCGTAAACAGCCGTTCGGCCTCGATATTGGTCAGTACCGCCGTCGGCTCGTCGAGGATCAGGATGCGGGCATCGTTATAGAGCGCCTTGAGGATCTCGACGCGTTGCTGCTCGCCGACCGACAAGTCGCCAATACGGGCATCCGGATCGACCTTGAGGCCGAAGCGCTCGGAAATCGCCAGGAGCTTCTTTCGCGCCGCTGATGTTCCCGAGCGCCAGACCCACAGGCTTTCGGTGCCGGTCATGACATTTTCGAGAACGGTCAGATTGGGTGCGAGCGAGAAGTGCTGATGCACCATGCCGACGCCGGCGCGGATCGCCGCCCGCGGCTTGCCCTGCGGCACCTCCAGACCCTCGATCAGAATCCGGCCGGCATCGGGCATGTAATGGCCGAAAAGGATGCTCATCAGCGTGGTCTTGCCGGCGCCGTTTTCGCCGAGCAGAGCGACGACCTCACCCTTGGCAAGCGTCATGGAGATATCGTCATTGGCAAGATTGCCGCCGAAGCGCCTGCTGACGCCGATAATTTCCAGCACAGGTCCGGTCATGACGGCAATCCCGCGACCGGAAAACGGTGCTGCCATCGCGCCTGGGCCTCCAGGCGTGCGGCAAGCGACAGCAGGCGTGGCTCGTGACCCATCGGCGCCATGATCTGCACCGGCAGCGGTATCGCATGCTCATCCTGTCCGAAAGGCAGCGTCAAAGCAGGAAAACCCGAAATATTGGCGAGGCAGGCAAGCGGCGCGAATGCCGTCATCCGCTCGAGATGCAGATCCGTGTCGCCATGATCGGACGGAAAGGAGCCGATCGCAAGAGGTGCAGACGAGAGCATCGGCATCAAGATGCAATCGACCCTGTCGAACAGCGCCCAGAGGTTATGGCTGACCAAGACGGCGTCGTTCAGCGCGCTCCAGAGCATGGTGGCGGGAAGCGACCGTCCGCGCGCCGCGAAAGCCTGCGTCAGAGGCTCGGCCCTGCTTTCATCAAGAGCCGCCGCCTTGATCAGCGCCGCAAGGTTGACGGAGACGATATCGGCGAAGGCGCGGCCGCTTGAAGTGACGCTCCGTTCGAACTCAGCCCAGCTCAGCGGAACGAGCTCGTGTCCGTCGCTCTCAAGAGCACGAGCCGCATCCTCAACGGCTGCGAGCCGATTGCCCTCGGTCGGATAGACCGATCCGGTATCGGCCAGCAGGCCGATCCGCAAACGGCCGTTGCCGATATCGACAGGAGAAGGATCCGGAAATGGCCCTCGTGAACTGCCGCTCAGCCTATCGAATATTCGCGCGGTATCCCGCACCGAGCGGCAAACCGCGAGTTCGCTGGCGATGCCGCCGAGGTGATTGCCGAAGGATGGTCCGCCCGGCATGGCGCCGCGTGTCGGCTTCATTCCGACAAGGCCGCAGCAGGCTGCGGGCACGCGGATCGAGCCGCCGGCATCGGTGGCATGCGCAATGGCGACGATACCGGCGGCAACCGCCGCCGCCGCACCACCGGAAGAGCCGCCTGCGGTTCGTGCCGGATCGAGCGGATTGCGGCAGAGCGGTCCGATCGCCGGTTCGCTGGCAAGCGACAGGCCGAATTCCGGGCTCGTCGTCAGGCCGAACAGGCAGAAGCCGGCGTCGCGGAAACGGGACGCGAGATCGGAATCTGCTTCGCCGCCTTTTCTTTCGAAGAGGCGGGACCCGGCCGCTACCGGCAGGCCGGCGAAAGGCCCGCCAAGATCCTTCGCCAAGGTCGGTACGCCGGCAAAGGGCCTGATGGAAAAGTGTTCGGGCTCACTCCGCCGTTCCCCGTCGCGGGCGTCTGCCGAGGCTCGGCCCATAGCGGCATCGACATAGGCGATCGCGCCGAGCGGCTCCTGCCGTCCGGCTGCCTCAAGAGAAGCCAGCATCGCCTCGGCAGCGCTCAGGCTGCCATGCCTGATCGCTGCCGCCAGGTCGGTTGCATCGCCCTGCATGAGCCGGATTACTTCGGCTCATCCATCATCTTCGGAACTTCGAAGGTGCCGGCCTTGATCTCCGCCCGCTTGGCTTCCATCGCAGCCTCGGCTTCAGCGGGCGCCACACCCTTGACGAAGACGATATCACTGCCGCCTTCCTTCATCAGGCCGTAAGACGTGTAGTTCCTGCCGACCGGCTTTCCGGCAGCGACATCGGCGATCGCAGCGTTCAGGATCGGGCGGAAGTACCACATGGCGTTGGCGAACACCGTATCCGGGTAGCGCGGCGTATAGTCGATCAGCGAACCGACAGACTTGATGCCGCGCTCCTTGGCAGCATCGGCCGTGCCGATACGCTCGCCGAATAGGATGTCGGCGCCGGCATCGATCTGGGCAAGACCGGCTTCCCGCGCCTTCGGCGGGTCGAAGAAGGTGCCGATGAACGAGACGAGGTGCTTGGCGTCGGGATTGACGGCCTTGACGCCCGCCGCGAACGCATTGATCAGCATGTTGACTTCGGGGATCGGAATGGCGCCGACCGAACCAACAACATTCGACTTAGTCATTTTGCCGGCCAGCATGCCGGCAAGATAGGCGCCGTCATGGTTCCAGGTGCCGAAGACGCCGAAATTGTCGCCTGCCTGCTCGCCGCTCGAACCCAGCACGAAAGCGGTGTCGGGATAATCGGCTGCGACCTGCCTGGCCTCTTTCTCCACCGCGTAGGCTTCGCCGATGATTAGCTTGTTGCCCTGCTCGGCATATTCTCGCATGGCGCGCGGATAATCGGTGCCGGAGACACCTTCGGAGAAGACGTATTCGATGGCACCTTCCTTGGCTGCGTCCTGCAGGGCCTTATGCAGGCAGGAGTTCCAGGCATTTTCGACCGGCGACGCATGAATGCCGGCAACCTTCAGCGGCGCGGCAGCTCTCGCCAGCGGGGCAAAGCCGCTGACGCCGAGCGCAATGCCCGACGCGATCACTGCCCGGCGTGAAATCAGGATGTCTTTGGTCATTGACTGCTCCCCTTTTTTACCGTTTGGTTCAAAAATCATAGGTAGCGCCCAAAAATGTGTCAAGCGTCGAATGGGCTTAAAAATCAGGCTGTTCGATCCATTGCCCGTGTTCTTCAGCCGATTTTTCCGAACTCGTGTGGTGTCGCGGTTTGGCCGAAAGGACGCGGCATGGCGTGCTCAGCCGCCGGCTTCTTAAGCGGTCAAGGCTCGATGGTGAAAAGCGCGCTCTTTCAGCGTCAGCGAGAGTGACACTGGGCCGAATATACCGGGCGTGACGGCTTGGCGCGACGACATCGGCAGGATATGCAAGGGGATCGGGTTGGGGAAATGAAAATGGGGCAAGAAGAGGACGCCTCGCGGCGGCCGATCGCGAGCCGGTCGTCGTCTTGGGCGATCGGCATGAGCGCACGGCTGGCGCGCACCGGCGTCACGCCGAACCGCATTTCGTTGCTGTCGATCCTGTTTGCCGGCATCGGCGCGGCGCTGATCCTGCTTACGGCACATCCGATCGCCATGATCTGTGCTGCGATCTCGGTGCAACTGCGGCTCGTCTGCAATCTGCTCGATGGGATGGTCGCGATCGAAGGTGGCAAGAAAACCAAGAGTGGACCGATCTACAACGAATTCCCCGACCGGATTGCCGACAGCCTGCTTCTTGTTGCCGCCGGCTATGCCTGCGCCTTTGCCTGGCTTGGCTGGCTTGGTGCGCTGCTCGCAGCATTCACCGCCTATATCCGGGTCTTCGGCGGAGCGGTCGGCCTTCCTCAAGACTTCAGCGGCATCATGGCCAAGCAGCGCCGCATGGCGGTGCTGACGGCGGGGCTCGTTGCCCAAAGCATCGAGACGCTGATATCCGCCAGCCATTGGTCGCTGATCCTGGCCTCGGCCATCATCGCAGCCGGCAGCCTGGTCACCTGCATCACGCGCACGAAAACGCTTGCCCGCTCGCTGGAGAGATTATGATCGCTCTCATTCGTCGCCTTCTCGTGCTGTTCGTCCGAATCCTGGTCGGCGCCCGAAGCGAATGGCGGGGCTGTGCGCCCGACACTCGCCGCCGTATCTATTTCGCCAATCACAACAGCCATGTCGATACGGTCGCCGTCATGGCAGCCCTGCCGTATCAGGTGCGGCGGCTGACCCATCCGGTTGCGGCGCGCGACTATTGGGGAAAGAGCGCCTTTCGGCGCTTCATCGCTGAAAAAGGCCTGCGCGCCGTCCTGATAGACCGCAAGCCGCTGCCGGACAGCAATCCGCTGGCGCCGATCGAGCGCCTGCTCGAGGAGGGGCGCTCGGTGCTGATCTTTCCGGAGGGGACGAGAAGCGCCACCGAAGAAATCGCCCCATTCCGCAGCGGCATCTATCGCCTCGCCTGCCGTTTCCCCGATGTCGATCTGGTCCCGGTCCATCTCGACAATCTCCAGCGCATCCTGCCCAAAGGAAGCATGCTGATCGTCCCGATCACCTGCACGGCGCGTTTCGGCAAGCCGTTGCGCGTCGAACCGGGCGAGGGAAAAGACGCCTTCCTGGCCCGCGCCCGTGCCGCGGTCATCGAGCTCGCGGACGGGGGACACATCGCATGACCAGCCTTTTCTCGATCGTGCTTGCCGCGATCCTCGGCCTGCTTGCCGTCGCTTCCGCGATCGGCTTCATTCTGCAGCGACGCGCAACCGAGCCCGGTTCCGTCGCCACCGTCCAGAACCTCAACGCCCGCATCCGCTCCTGGTGGATCATGGTCGCAGTGTTCGGCGGTGCGATCCTGCTTGGCGAGACGGCCACGGTCATCCTGTTCGCATTTCTGTCCTTCATGGCGCTCCGCGAATTCTGGACGCTGACACCGTCGCGGCGCGGCGATCACCTGGCGCTGTTCCTGTCCTTTTTCGTGGTTCTGCCGGTGCATTACGTGCTGCTCGGGACCGAGTGGTACGGTCTCTTTGCCATCTTCATCCCGGTCTATGCCTTCCTGATCCTACCGGCAGTGGCGACCTTGACCGGTGACGTCAACGAATTCCTGGCGCGCAGCGCCAGGGTGCAATGGGGATTGATGTTGACGGTCTATTCGATCAGCCATGCCCCCGCACTACTCATGCTGCAGACCGGCACGCCGTCGGCGCTTCTGCTGGTCTATCTGGTCATCGTCGTGCAGCTCAGCGACGTCTTCCAGTATGTCTGGGGCAAGCTCTTGGGAAAGCATCGCTTCTCGCCGAACATCAGCCCATCGAAGACACTCGAAGGCCTGATTGGAGGCGGCGCCTCGGCCATCCTTCTGGGAACACTGCTCTATCGCCTGACACCGTTTTCGCCGCTGCAGGCGGCGGCCGTCAGCACGGTCATCGTCGTCGCCGGCTTCTTCGGCGGCTTCGTGCTCTCGGCGATCAAGCGCGACCTCAACGCCAAGGACTGGGGCTATGTGATTGAAGGCCATGGCGGCGTGCTCGACCGCCTGGACTCCATAACTTTCGCCGCACCGCTGTTCTTCCACATCGTCCGCTATTGGTTCACCAGCTGAGGCGGATATCCGAAAGCATGCGGCCGATCATTCAACCCGGTCGATGTCTTCGAGGCTCTCGAACAGCCGGAGCTGGACCTCGCGCTCCTGCCTGCCGATAGCCGTCATCAGCTTGTCCATCGTTCCCCGCAGATCATACAACTGGTCGATCAGGTCAATGACGACATCGACGCCGGCTTCGTTGATCCCCATGTCGCCCATCAGATCCTGAATGAGCCTGGCGCGGGCAACGTCGGCGTCGCGAAACCATCGCCTTTCGCCGGACGTCTCGGGAATCAACCAGCCCTGTTCGATCCAGAAATCGAGCTGGACGACATCGATTTTCAAGTAAAGACGGAATTCGAGATCATCCATGATCAAGCCTCCATGTTCTTCCTCGGATCGTATGGATGTGACGTCTCCCATTCCTTGATCAGGGACGTCAGCCGTTCGTCGGGATTGGCGGGCAGCACGATCTTCAGGGAGACATAGACGTCGCCGTGCCCGCCGCCGCGATTGGCAACGCCTTTGCCCTTGAGACGCAGGACCTTGCCCGTATTCGAGTGCGGGGGCAGCGTCAGGTTGACGGGTCCCGACGGTGTCGGCACACGGACCTTGCCGCCGAGCACCGCCTCGCCAAGTGAGATCGGCAGTTCCAGGCGGATGTCGTCGCCATCCCGCGTGAAGAAGCGGTGAGGGCTCACGCGGATCTCGATGAGGGCATCACCCGGCGGCCCGCCTCCAATACCCGGCTCGCCCTTGCCGCGCAGCCGCAAGGTCTGGCCGTCGCGGGTTCCGGGCGGGATCTGCACATCGAGCGGTGGCCCGTCCGGCAGCTTGACCTCGGTCCTGGTGCCGTTGATGGCCTCAAGAAAGTTGACCTGCATGGAGAACCGCCGATCCTGGCCATGACTGCGCATCCTGCCGCCGCCGGCGCGGCGCGAAAAGAAATTGGCAAAGGAATTGTCGGCATCGCCGAAATCGGCAAAGCCGGCACTGTTGTGGTAGGGATTTTCGGGACCGCTCGCCGAGGCATAGTCGCGGTAATAACTGCGTTGCGCCCGCTCGGCGCCCGTCATGTCGATCTCGCCGCGATCGAAGCGCCCGCGTTTTCCCTCGTCGCCCAATATCTCGTAGGCGGTCGAAATTTCCTTGAACCGCTCCTCGGCGTGTCTGTCGCCGGGATTAAGGTCGGGGTGAAGTTTCTTGGCAAGCTTGCGAAAGGCGCTTTGAATGTCCTTTTGCGACGCATCCCGCTTCACACCCAGAAGCTCGTATGGATCCTGGCTCATGCATATCTCCGTCAGGGCAGTTAATACTGCCGATTGGCTTGGGGGAAATATAGGTTCTCAGACCGCCGCCGGGGAGGGGAAGCCACAGAAGGTTAGAGCGCCAGCGCGTCTTCTTCCTGAGGGGCCGAGCCGTCATGCGCTTGATCGGGACGCCGATCGATGAGAACCGAGCATCCGGCGTGGCGCACGACCTTCTCGACGATCGAGGAGAAGACGTAGTCGGTGATATCCGCCACATGGGATGAAAGCAGGATGAGATCGGCTGATCTCTCCCTGGCGGCCGACACGAGCACGGAGGCGGCAACGCCGATGCGGATCTCGACTGTCGCCGGAATGGCGAGCTCCTTGCAGAGCGACACAAGTTTCCTCTCGGCATCGACGATAGCGGTCGTCTCGAATTCCTCGGGAATACCCGACAGGTGACGGTGGGGGATGTTCTCGATGGCATGCATGACGACGACGTTTCCGCCTTCGTCCAGGAGCTCTGCCGCCCGGCGCAGGAGACGGATTGCCGTTTGCCGGGAGCCCATGCCGATGCCGCAGATGATCGTTCGATACATTAAATCCTCGCACGCAAATGGTCGCACCGATTATACCGGCATCGACCGTTTCTGTTTTGACCGATATCAAACAGAAACGCCGAAATAGCGCAATGATCGCGTCCAGGAAGCGGCCGTTCGCTTCAAAATAGAATTTTGGGGGTCGTCACGATTGACGGCATGGCCATCGGCAATAGCTCTATCGTGACGTCGTTACTGATCGAGGTTCACATGCAGACTTTTGCAATCATCGGAGCGGGCGCAATGGGAAGCGCGGTCGCCAAACGGCTGGTCGATCACGGCGCCACCGTGCTGACCTGTCTCGAAGGCCGCAGCGAGCAGACGATCGCGCGGGCTAAGGCGGCCGGCATGGTGCCGGTCGGCCGCCAGGAGCTGGCGAAGGCAGAGATCATCCTGTCGATCGTTCCGCCGGCGGAAGCGATCGGGGTTGCCGGGCTCGTCGCGGAGATATTGCCGGGGGTGCAGGCGCCGCCGCCTTTCATCGACCTCAATGCAATTGCGCCGAAAACAATGCAGGCAGTGGCGGCACGGTTCGGCGGCAGCGGCGTGGAAGTGTTGGATGGCGCGATCATCGGCGGGCCGCCGGTTCCCGGCAAATCAGGTCCGACCCTCTATATCAGCGGCGATACAGCGGCGCGAACCAGGCTGCTCGAAGAATGCGGCCTCAAAATCCGCAGGCTCGATGGACCGCTCGGCGCGGCCTCGGCGCTGAAGATGTGTTATGCCGGCATCAACAAGGGCTTTGTCGGCCTCGGCGCGGCGATGCTGCTTGCCGCATCGCGCTCGGGTGCTGCCGAAAGCCTGAAGGCCGAACTCGCCGAAAGCCTTCCGGACGTCGACCGCAAGCTGTCGAAATCCATTCCGGATATGTATCCGAAAGCCTATCGATGGGTTGCCGAAATGCAGGAGATCGCCGATTTCCTTGGAGAGGATGATCCGGCGGCGGGGATTTTTCGGGGCATGGCGGACGTCTTTGCCAGGATGGCTGGCGATGTTGAGGGTAGCCGTCTCCTCGTCGGACAGTTGGATGAGATCCTCGCGACCGCGGAAACCGGCGGCTGAGCACGGCGGTCAAGCAATCGTCGCTGCGCCGAATATCGGGGGCGGCAGCATCTCTTAGCCAACGCTCTGACGATTATGTGAAGCCGTTCCGACACCTCTGACAAACCTCATTGCCTCTGCTATGTCAGGAAAAATGCGTCGGCCAAACGGACGTCGCAACCTATCCGACCAATGCCAGGAGTTTGAAAGATGAGCGGTTCTTCCGAGTATACCCCCCCGAAGGTCTGGACCTGGAATAAGGCGAATGGCGGCCAGTTCGCCAGCATCAACCGCCCGATAGCAGGCCCGACGCATGACAAGGAGCTTCCGATCGGTCGCCATCCGCTGCAGCTTTATTCGCTCGGAACGCCGAACGGCCAGAAGGTCACGATCATGCTCGAGGAGTTGCTGGCGCTTGGCCATAGCGGTGCGGAGTACGACGCCTGGCTGATCCGGATCGGCGATGGCGACCAGTTCGGCAGCGGCTTCGTCGCCGTCAATCCCAACTCGAAGATCCCGGCGCTGATGGATCGCAGCGGCGAAACGCCGATCCGCGTCTTCGAATCCGGCGCCATCCTGACCTATCTCGCCGAAAAGTTCGGGGCTTTCCTGCCGACCGCACCGGGCGAGCGCGCCGAATGCCTGTCATGGCTGTTTTGGCAGATGGGAAGCGCACCCTATCTCGGCGGCGGTTTCGGCCATTTCTACGCCTATGCGCCGACGAAGATCGAATATGCCATCGACCGTTTCGCCATGGAAGTGAAGCGCCAGCTCGACGTGCTCGATCGTCGCCTCGCTGAAAGCGAGTATCTGGCCGGCAGCCAATATACGATCGCCGATATTGCCGTCTGGCCTTGGTATGGCGGCCTAGTGAAGGGCTTGACCTATGGAGCCGCCGAATTCCTGCAGGTCGAGGACTATAAGAACGTCCAGCGCTGGGCCGACGCTATCGGCGACCGCCCGGCCGTAAAACGCGGGCGAATGGTCAACCGGACCTCCGGCGAGCCGTCGAGCCAGTTGCATGAGCGTCACGACGCCAGCGATTTCGAGACGAGGACGCAGGACAAACTCGCGGTCGCCAGTTAAGCAACCGCCGCGACTTTCGCTTCCTCTGAAATGGATGATGCTCCGCCGCCCAGAGGCGACGGAGCGTGGGCCAAAACTCAGTTCTTGACGGTATCCTCCAGGAAGAATCGGCCGAGCGGGTTCTGGTAGAAGTTCTCGATATTCTTGCGCGTGACGTTGATATAGGGGCTGTAATAGAGGTCGATCCAGTTGACGTCGTCCTTGGCCATCTTCTGCAGATCGACATACATCTCCTGGCGCTTCTTCGGGTCAAGCTCGAGACGCGCCTTGGCGACCAGTTCCTTCACCGCCTCGTTCTTGTAGTTGGTCGAATAATTGTTGTTGGAATCGTGGCCGAGCACGAAGGTGGTCTTCTGGTCCGGATCGAGAATGTCGTTGGTCCAGTAGTTGACCGAGACGTCGTAGTCGCCGGCAACGGTCATATCCCATTCCTGGCTCGGATCGACCTTCTGCAGATTGGCGGTGATGCCGGCCTTCTGCAGCTGCTGCTGGACCAGCACGGCCGTCTGTTCATCGACTTCGTCGCCGGCGCGGACCAAGTAATTCAGCGTCAGGTCGGAGGCGCCGGCGGCCGCCAGCATCTCCTTAGCCTTTGCCGGATCATAAGGCCGCTGCAGATTGTCGGCGAAATAATAGAGAGCCCCCTTCGGAATGTAGGAATTGGCGACCGTGCCCTGGCCGAAGGTGACGGTATCGACGATCGCCTTCTTGTCGATCGCCAGATCCAGCGCCTGGCGGACTTCCTTCTTGCCGAGCGCTCCATGCGCATGGTTGATCAGCAGATGATCCTCACGGGTCGAGGCGTCGATATCGACGTTGAGGTTTGGATCCTTCTTCAGCTCCTCGACACGGGAGAAGGGAACGAAGATCGCCGCATCCAGCTCACCGGCCTGGACGTTCAGCATGCGCGTGTTGTCGTCGGGCACCGAGATCCATTCGACGCCGTCGAGCTTGACGCGGTCGGCCTGCCAGAAGTTCGGGTTCTTCTTCAAGATGATGCGGTCGCCGCGGCGCCATTCCTCGACGGTGAACGCGCCGGATGCGATCGGCTTTTCGGCATAGGCGTCGGCACCAAGCGATTCCATGCCCTTCTTGGAGATGACCGAAGCATTTGGCAGCGCCAGCGTCGAAAGGAACGGTGCGGACGGGTTCTTGAGCTTGATCGTCAGCGTATGCGCGTCGGTCGCGACCGCCGTGTCGATCACCTTGTAGGAATCGCTCCAGAGCGAGGCAGCATCGTCGCGGATGCGCAACAGGCTGAAGGCGGCGTCTTCCGCCGTCAGCGGCGAACCGTCGGAGAATTTCGCGTCGCGTATCTTGAACGTATAGGTCAGTCCGTCGTCCGAGGCAGTCCAGCTTTCGGCAAGACCAGGCTCCAGCTTGGTGCCTGTCTTGTCGACACGGATCAGCACGTCGTAGACGTTGGAGAACACCCAGTTGTCGATGTTTTGCGCGGTCTTGATCGGATCGAAGGTCGTCGAATCCTCGCGGCGGCCGATGGTCAGCACCCCGGCGGCCTCGGCATAGCTTGCGCTGAGCGTCAGGCCGGCGAGCAAAGCCGCGAGCCCGATTGATTTCCACCTGTTTGTCATGAATTCGTTCCCCTCGTTGTTATGGCATGCGTTTGATCGGCTGGATCGGCATCGACTGCAGATCGTCCTTGCTACCGGCGCCTTGAAGCAGCGGCTTGTCAGGATCGATATCGGGAATGGCGGCGATCAGCGCCGCGGTATAGGCGTGCTTAGGCCGCGCGAAGACCTCTTCGGAGCGGCCTTCCTCGACGATCTCGCCGCGATACATCACGACGACGCGTTCGCAGAGATTGCGGACGATCGCAAGATCATGGGCGATGAAGATCAGCGTGAGGTTCATCCTCGCGGTGAGTTCGCGGAACAGCTCGATGATCTGCGCCTGGATGGTGACGTCGAGCGCGGCGACGCATTCATCGGCGATGATCAGCTTCGGGTTGACGGCGAGCGCCCGGGCGATACCGGCGCGCTGGCATTGGCCGCCGCTCATGCTGCGCGGTTTGCGGCCGGCGAATTCGCGTTCGAGGCCAACCAGATCGAGCAGCGCGTCGATCCGCGCCGGGATATCGGCCCTGGCGACCTTGCCCTGCACCTTCAGCACCTCGGACAGCATCTGCCCGATCGTCAGCCGCGGATTGAGCGCATTGTAGGGATCCTGGAAGACCATCGCCGTCTCGCGCCGGAGTTTTGCCAGGCCGGCGCTTTTCTGCAGGGCCAGATCGACGCCGTCGAAGGTGACGTGGCCGGAGGAAAGCGGTGTGAGGCCGAGCACGGCGCGGGCAAGCGTGCTCTTGCCGCTGCCGGATTCGCCGACGATGCCGACCGTCTCGCCCGGCATGATCTGCAGGCTGACGCCGGCAACGGCGCTGACCGTCTTGCCCCCGCCCTTGAACAGGCTGCCGCCGGCTCTGAACCGCACATGCAGATCGTCGATTTCGAGCAGTGGCCGCGCCGGTGGGCTGGCCGCGGCAATGCCCAACAGCGGCGCAGGCGTCGCGCCGGGCAGGGAAGGGTGGCTGTTGATCAGGTTGATCGTATAGGGATGCTGCGGCCGCGCCAGGATCGTCCGCTTCGGCCCCTCTTCGAGGAGCTTGCCGTCGCGCAGCACGGCGATGCGGTCGCAGCTTTGGGCAACGATGCCGAGATCGTGTGTAATCAGAATGATCGACAGCCCGCGCCGGTCGCGTATCTCCATCAACAGTCGCAGGATCTGCGCCTGGATGGTCACGTCGAGCGCCGTCGTCGGCTCGTCAGCGATCAGGATCTTCGGGTTGCAGGACAGAGCCACGCCGATCATCGCCCGCTGCCGCATGCCGCCGGAAAATTCATGCGGATAGCTGTCATACTGGCGCACCGGATCGGGGAAGCCGACCTGCGCCAGGATTTCCGTCGCAGCAGCGCGGGCTTCGCGGACGCCGAGGCTTTGATGGTAGCGGATGCCCTCGGCGATCTGGTCGCCGATCCGCATCACCGGGTCGAGATGGCTGGTCGGGTTCTGGAAGATCATGCCGATCTCGCCGCCGCGCACCTTCAGCATCTCGCCGCCGTCGACCCGCATGAGGTCGCGCCCTTCAAGCAGCACCGAGCCGCTTTCGATCTTCAGCAGCGAGGAGGGCAGCAGCCGCACCAGCGAACGGCAGAACAGGCTCTTGCCCGAGCCGCTCTCGCCGACGAGTCCGAGGATCTCACCTTTGCCGAGATCGAGCGAGACCGCATCGAGCAGCGTGCGCGGGCCGGAATCGAGATGGGCGCGTACTGTGAGATCGCGGACGGACAGCACGGAGCCGCTCATTCGTGCACTCCCAGCAGTTCGCCGAGAGCGTCGCCCAGCATGCTGAAGCCGAAAGCAAGGCAGACGATGGAGAGGCCGGGAAACAGCGTGATCCACCAGGCGGTGGTGATGAAGCTCTGTCCTTCCGCGACCATGACACCCCATTCGGCCACCGGCGGCTGGACGCCGAGGCCGAGATAACTGACGGCAGCGCCGCTGAGCAGTACGAGCGTCGCATCGGACATCGAAAAGACGATCGAACCGGCGATCGCGTTCGGCAGCAGGTGGCGGAACATGATGCGCGAGCGGCTGAAGCCGAGGCTGACGGCGGCAACGGCGTAGTCGCTGCTTTTCAGCACCAGCATCTGCGCCCGGATCAGCCTCGCGTAGGAAACCCAGCCGACCAGTGCCATGGCGATATAGAAGCTGCCGAGGCCAGGGCCGAGGATTGCGATGATCGACAGCATCAGCACGAGGAAAGGGAAGGCGAGAATGATATCGACGAGGCGCATGAACAGCGCATCGACGATGCCGCCGAAGAAGCCGGCGATCGTGCCGACCGTCGTGCCGATCAGGAAGGGGAAGATGACGCCGATCAGCGCCATCTGCAGATCGAGGCGGGCGCCCCAGAGGACGCGCGAGAGGATATCGCGGCCGAAATTGTCGATGCCGAACGGATGTAACAGGGAAGGCGCCTGCAGGCGCACCTCGGCGTTCTGCATGATCGGGTCGTAGGGCGCGATAACAGGCGCGCCGATCGCCAGCAGGACGAAGAACAGCAATATGCCCGCACCGACGGCAAGCATCAGCCGCCGTCTGAAGAACCGGTGCCAACCGAGGGATGCTGGGGCGATTGCTTCGATGCTCATAGCCTCACCCTCGGATCGACGGTGACGGTAACGATGTCGGCGATGAAGTTGATGAGCACGGTGGCGCAGGCAAAGACCATGGCGACGCCCTGGACCACCATGTAATCGCGTGAAAAGATCGCCCTGACGAGCAGCTGCCCCATGCCGGGCAGCGCAAAGACGGTCTCGACCACCACCGTGCCGCCGATCAGCCAGCCGATGTTGACGGCAAGCAGGCTGATCGTCGGCACCAGCGAGTTCGGCAGCACATGCCGCCAGAAGACGATCCCCTCCGGCATGCCACGGGCGCGCGCTGCCGTCGCCACATCCGATTTCAGCTGCTCGATCATCGCCGCCCGCAGGCTGCGCGTCAGCACGGTCGAGAGCGACAGGGCGACCGTCAGGCTCGGCAGCACGAGATGCGACAGCTTCTCACCGATCGTCGCGCCATAACCGGAAACCGGCAGCACGCCGAGTTCGACGCTAAACAGGATAATCAGCATCAGCCCCAGCCAGAAGGGCGGAAAGCCGATGCCGAATGTCGAGACGATGCGCACCGCATGATCGGGCGCCCGGCCGGCATTGCGGGCGGCGATCGCCGACATCGGCACCGCAATCAGGACCGAAAGCACGACGCTGGAAACGACCAGCGCAAGCGTCGGCTCGATGCGGGTGACGATCAGCTTCAGCACGTCGATCTTGTAAAGGATCGACTTGCCCATCTCGCCATTGGCAAGGTTCTTGAGGAAATAAACATATTGCAGCCACATCGGCTGATCGAGGCCGTACTGGGCGCGGATGCTGGCAAGAGCTGCCGGTGTCGCGCGCGTGCCGAGGATGTTGCGCGCCGGATCGCCTGGGATCAACCGGACCAGAATAAAAGTGATGACGCTGATGCCAAAAATGACCGGCAGGAACTGCAGCGGTCGGGTCAGAACGAATCTATAGCGATGCATGAAGGCGATCGCCCCTCTTTCTTCGTCGGGTTTGAGCCGCTTTACTTTGCATCAGGCTGCCTTGTGCCGGGCGAGAAAATCGAGAAGCGCCGGATAATAATCCTGCGGATTCTCATAAAACGGCATGTGGCTGGCGTTGGCAAATACCTTGAGTTCGGCATTCGGCAGCGCAAGCTTCATCCTGAGCGCACAGGCCGGGGTCAGCTCATCATGCTCTCCCGTCGTGATGAGCACCGGCAGCATCAGCCGCGGCAGATCTGGGATGCGGTTCCAATCCTTGAGGTTTCCGATGTAGAGAAACTCGTTCGGCCCCTGCATCGTCTCGTAGGGCGCCATGTTCCAATCGTCGAGCGAGCGGCGCACCGGCGCCGGCCATTCCGGCAGACGGCAGACATGCCGATAATTCAGAATGGTGACGGCAGCGAGATATTCGGGGTGATTGTAGGTGCCTTGCGCCTCGTGCTTCTGCATCATCGACACGGTTTCTGGACCAAGCGCGGCGCGTAGCCGTTCCAGTTCCGAGATCAGATGCGGCATGTCGGCTACGGTATCTTCGAGGATCAGCGTCTTGAGGTTTTCGGGATAGGTCAGAGCATATTCGATCGCCAGCCACCCGCCCCAGGAATGGCCGAGCATGTGGACCTTGCCGAGGCCCAGCGCCTTGCGCACCGTCTCCGTCTCCTCGACATAACGGCCGATCGTCCAGAGCGAGAGATCGGCCGGCCGGTCGGAGGCGCCGGTACCGAGCTGGTCGAAGGCAACGACGCGATAGCCCTTGTCGATGAGACAGGAATGCGCCTCGCGCAGGTAGTCGCAGGGCAGGCCCGGCCCGCCGTTCAGGCAGAAAACCGTCTCGCTGCCGGTCCCGAAACTATAAGCAACGACGCGATAGCCATCGACATCGATCTCGAATCGCTCGTCCGGCCGTATTTCACGCCACATTGATCGCTCCGCCAGAAGATTTCACTTGCTCAATAATTGGGCACGGCTAAATTTTTACCTTAAACCGCATTCCGTGCCAGCTATAAGAAGTGATAGGGTGGGCAGTACGCCGTACCTGGGAGCAAATCATGCTTGACGATATCGGAACGATCAGACGGCGGTTTACAGCGCATGAAACGCTGGACGGCCGGATCGACCAGGCCTTCGAGGCGATGCAGCAGATCGGCTTCGAAGCGCTGATCTATGACTATACGCCGGTGCCCTACGATCTCGACGGCGCCATCATGATACCCTCGCTGCTGAAGCTCAGGAATATATCAGACGACATGCACGACTACTGGTTCGATCGCGGCTATTTCCGTATCGATCCGGTGCAGCAGGTGGCGCTGCGCACCTCCGCACCCTTCTTCTGGAACTATGACGCCGACGCCGATACGTTGATCAGGCGTTTCATGAGCGAGGCCACCGCGCCGGTGACGCGCTATTTGCGTGAACGCGACATGTCGACCGGCGTCACCGTCCCGGTTCACATGCCACGCGGCGACTATGCGACGGTCACCGGTATCCGCTTCGGCCGCAATAGCGATTTCGAACGGCACGCCCTGCGCTATATCGCCGACTTCAATCTGCTGGCCCATGTCTTCCATGAGACCGCCTATTCGCTGTTCGACACGCGGGCGAAGAGCGTCGGCACGATCCGCCTGACCGAACGCGAACGTGAATGCCTGCGCCATTCGGCGGAAGGTTATTCAGCCAAGGAAATTTCCCGCATCATCGACCGTTCCGTCCCGACTGTCGTCATGCATCTGAACGCCGCAACCAAGAAACTCGGCGCCCGCAACCGCACCCAGGCCGTGGTGCGCGCTACCCATTACCGCCTGCTCGAAGACCGGCCGACCCAACCCTGGCCACCCTATAACTTGTGATAGCTCCCTTCGCCGTTGCCGCCGCGTTATGCTTTTTCATCACCGCTGAATGATGGAGACGCCTATGGGCGAAGTCACGACCACCGAAGCCTATTTGCCCTTTCGCGACTATCGCACCTGGTATCGCGTCACCGGCTCGCTGGAGAGCAGCAAACTGCCCCTCGTCGTCGCCCATGGCGGGCCTGGCTGCACGCATGATTACGTCGATTCCTTCAAGGATATCGCCGCCCTCGACGGCCGCCCGGTCATCCATTACGACCAGCTCGGCAATGGCAATTCCACCCGACTTCCAGAAAGAGGCCCGGATTTCTGGACGGTTGGCCTGTTCCTCGAAGAGCTGGACGCGCTGCTGTCCCATCTCGGCATTCAGCATCGTTATGCCTTCCTCGGCCAGTCCTGGGGCGGCATGCTCGGCGCCGAACATGCGGTGCGCCGGCCGCAAGGCTTGAAGGCGCTGGTCATCGCCAACTCGCCTGCAAACATGCACACCTGGGTTTCGGAGGCGAACCGGCTGAGGCAGGAACTGCCGAAGGAGGTGCAGGACACGCTGCTGAAGCATGAACTGGCGGGAAGCCTCACCGATCCGGACTATATCGCCGCCTCGCGCGTCTTTTATGACCGCCATGTCTGCCGCGTGTCGCCGTGGCCGCCCGAAGTGGCGCGGACCTTCGCGATCATGGACGAGGACAACACCGTCTACCGCAACATGAATGGCCCGACCGAATTTCACGTCATCGGCACAATGAAAGACTGGACGATCGAGAACAGGCTTGACCGTATCGAAGCCCCGACGCTGCTGATCTCGGGAAAATACGACGAGGCGACGCCACTGGTGGTCAGGCCCTACCTCGAACGTGTCCCGGGCTGCGAATGGGTGCTCTTCGAAAACTCCAGCCACATGCCGCATGTCGAGGAAAAACAGCTTTGCCTGGCGACCGTTTCCGGTTTCCTGTCACGGCACGATTGAGGAACGCGCTGCCGGCCCATTGGATCGCCCGCAATAAGCTGGCGATCACCTATCGACGAACCAGCCATTTCTTGGCGACGCGGCAAGCCATCGTATAGGCCGGATCAAAGACGTTGCCGACGTCGTAGCGCACCACCTGGCCGAGCAGATGGCTGGCCGCCGTCCTGTCCAAGCCATAATCCGACGCCAGCCAGGTCAACATTTCGCTGGTTGCATGTTGGAGCGCCTGATCGAGGGGTCGGGCGTTGCCGATGGTGAAGATGTCCTCGGCGGTTTCGCCGCGCGGCCAGACCAGCCCGGCCTTTTTTTCCACCGTCAGCCTCACCGTGACTTCGAAGGTGGTCTCGATGCCGGTTCCGACAATCTCGCCATCCCCTTGCACGGCATGGCAATCGCCGAGAAAGAACAAGGCGCCCGGAGCCGATACCGGAAAGCGAACCGTGGTGCCGGGACCGAACAGTCGATAGTCCATGTTGCCGCCATATTCGCCGCTGGTCGCGGTCGAGATCGCTTGGCCGAGGCTGGGCGCCACGCCGAAACAGCCGATCATCGGGGCGAGCGGCAGAACGAAATATTCGAGGCCTGCGACCGGCTCGGACAGCCGGACGGTCGAGGCATCGCGGTCGATGGCCCAGATGGCGATATCGCGCGGCGGCAGGTCACGCACCGTCTCGGGATCGACCACGTTGGCGGCGACGACGCTTCGGGTAAACCCCGTGTCCCTGGTCGGGATCATGCTGATGATCTCGACCTTAAGCGCATCTCCGGGCTCGGCACCTTCCACGAAGATTGGGCCGTTCATCGGATTGCCGCCGGGTGCCTGCTTGACACCGTCCTTGTCATGTCCGGCGGCATCAAGCGTCTCAGTGATCACCGTGTCGCCACTGGCGACATGGAGCGCCGGGGGAAATGAACCGATGACATTATGGAAGATCGTCGGAATGAAGCGGTGAGTGGTCATCACAATACGCTCTCGCTCGTTTGGAATGTTGTGAGCCTGCAGTTGAACTGCTCGGCGGAGAGAGTTGGAGACTAGATCAGAGATTGCCTGCAATGCCAATCCACAGCATCACCCGAAATACGGTTCGGCCGCATTCCGGCCGCCGATCGGCAGGCTGGCATATCAACGCGCCTTTAGACATCGGGGAGGACTCCCTGGAATCCTGAAGCAGATGATCACGCCTCGACCGACGTCGAGGCGCGATCACTTTACGCTCAGAATTTGAAGCTGGTGCCGAACGTTACCTTTTGCTGATTAACCTCGAAATCGCCGAGCGCCGAACCGAAATCCTTGCTCCCGAAATCGTCATAACGATATTCAGCGCGCATCAATATATTGTCTGTCAGGGCGCGCTCCACACCTGCGCCGGCGGTCCAGCCAATCAGAATGTCGTCCTTCTTGCCAACGCCCGGCACGTCGACTTCTCCACCGGCTGCGGCCAAACCCCCGGTTCCGTAGATCAACATACGGTCCAAAGCATATCCCACGCGGCCACGCGCCGAGCCGTCCCATTTAAGGGAAACGTCACTCCCATCCTTCCAGTTGTAGTTGAAGTCATTTTCGATACCGAAGATGAAAGGGCCGTGCTGGAAATTATATCCGCCATAAATACCCGTGGACCCGCCATCGAGATCCTGCTCGGAACCGCTGAGGTAGCTTGCATGTGTCGCGGTATATCCGCCTTGCAGTCCAAGATAGAACCCCGACCAGTCGAAGGCCGACTGGGTCTGTTCCTGTTGAACATATGCGGGATCTTGAACCACGAGATCGGCGGCAAAAGCCGGCACTGCCGATAAAGTCACGGCGGCCAACGCGATTATCTTTTTATACATTAAAGTGCCTCGTCATTCGATTATTGGAGAAAGCTCAGCAAACCGGCAAGTCGGCTGGGGCCGATGCATTATGCTGCGGTTCGGAGTTGCGGTTTGCACTTTATTGTTGAGATATGTTGTGAACTCGGACACGGCGCAGGCGCCAAGGTCGCGCGTCAAGACGTCTCCGGACGTGTCGATACAAAACGAGCGCCAGCGCATATTCGGGCTACCACCCGATCAAATTGTCGATCGTCGGGCGCAGAATCCAACGCAGGCAGTGTAGAATTCCAACTCGCAGAAAACGAAACTTCCATCACAAACGTGCGGCCGCAAAATACGAATATTTGAGCCTATGTAATTGTAATAAAATAATTATTTTTGTTCCATAACCTGCATTACGCCACATTGTTTTGTAGCCGCAAAGTTGAAGTGTCCTGTTTCTGCAAAGTTGGAATGTCACACTCCCCGGGTCTGATTGACGCTTGGGAGATTGCGGATGGGACTGATTGCGATGAGCGAGCGCGATCTGCAGCGGATCGAAGTTCTGTCGAAAGATCCGGATGCTGCGCATCGATAAGTAAGAAGACACGTGAACAGAAGCGCCAGAGAGCGCTCGACCCATTAGGGGAGCGCTCTCTGCCGTCCAAGCAGCCAAGCGAGCGATCACTCGCTGCATGGCAATCGTTTTTCCGGCGATAGACCATGGATATGGGCCGGACCGCCCGTCGCTCAAGATCGACGGAGAGCCTCTCCGATCAGGCCGTCCGTCTAACCATGCGCGCGATCGCGATGAGGATGCAGGCTCCAACGAAGCCCGCGATGAGATATCCCAGCCATCCGCCGAGGACGACGCCGAAGAGCGAGAGAATGAAGTTGGCGACGATCGCGCCGACGATGCCAAGCAAGACGTTCATCAGGACGCCCATGTTGCTCTTCATGAACATTTCGGCGAGCCATCCTGCCAAACCGCCAATGATGATTGCTGCAATCCAGCCGATACCTGCGTTTTCCATATGAATTCCCCTGAATGTTGGACGAAACGGCGATCGCCACCGGACTGCCAGGTCATCAAATCTTTGCGGGAATGATTGCCGCGCGACCGAGAATTAAACACGCGCGGTGCCGATTGGTTCCGGCGGTCAGACGGACTCTATTCATGCGAACGCCGCTGGTGATAGTTTTCCAGCAATCGTCATCGGCATTCGCGATGGATTCAATCGAAGCGCGGATCCTGGGAAGCGGACGATCAAACACCTAGGGCGCTGTCGCAGAGGCTGAAGGTCATCGATGATCTCTCTGAGGGCGATCTGCCGATCTGGAAAGCTTAGGCCGAAGGAATCCAGTCCAATCGAAGCACTGCGCCGCTCTTATCCAGCCACCAACTGGCCGGATTGCATGGCTGGCCGCGAACCTACACAAGGCGCATGCGTGAAAATCGAAAAAAATTTCAACTCCAGATACATGTGCCGCATCAGGCCGCTGAGCTTTTGCTGGTCGCGAATGCCGCATTCGAACCAGGAGACAAGCTCCCTTGCAACATGCTGCGCTGCCGGACTGCCAATGTCATATGATTTTTCCTGACACCATTGCCTGAGCACAGCTTTCAGCATGGCCACGTCATCGGGCTGCAGCGCCGGCTTCGTAATTCCCGAATGCTGGGTCATCCGTATTCCTCCCCAATTACATCAGCCGATCCTAATCTACGGATTTCCGTTTTCAACCTCGCGTACGAAAACGTACGTATCGAGGCGCTGGCGGCACCGGAATCCGGATAGCCGGCGGCATGTCCGGGCCATCTGCCTGCCGTGGCGGGCGACCACGACCATCCATGTCCCATCACGACCTGCGCCGAAACCTCCCTCCCACAGGCACACCGGAGCGATCGCCCGAAGCCAGCGACCTCGGCCGCGCCAGCATGGCGCCATCTGTGGCAGACCCTTACCGCCCCCTACGCTAAGTTCCCGATTTCGAGTAGAGCCCAAGATCGCCGCCAATGGCGAACCCGCAGCGCTGATAAAATTTCGACAACGCACCCTCTCGCTGTGAGACCAGCCAGACGCTATTACAACCTTCGGCCATTGCTGTTTCGTAAATTGCCGAAAGCAGCGCTGTCCCTATCCCCGCGCCCTGCGCTTCAGGCAGTACCGAAAGCTCGTCCAGGTAAATGACCGGACCGGAGTGGCGCCGCTGTCGTATGCCCAACGCTACCCCTAGCACCTTGCCTCCCTCGATGGCCGCAAGGGCAATCGATTTGGGCGTTTCAAGCACAGTCTTCACATTCTCAACCGCCGCTTCAAGCGACCAATCCTCGTTCCACGGAGGTCGAGCATAGGCACTTACCAGTACGGCGGCGGCGCTGCTGAGATGTTCTGGAATAAGACGCTTAATCTGAAACGGCATGAATCCACCCTACGTTGAGTGAGGTGACATTTGCAGCAGTTTGACCGTTAACGCAACGGGGTCGCAGATGCGACGCACCCGCTGCTCTTCACACCGTGGGTAGTTGTGTTGCGCACGAAGTGACGTGGGTCGCATCTTTCATGTCGCTGTCAGAGCTTTTCCGATCGTTGGCTTGAATTCCGCATCAAGTGGACCCATCACGCCAGAGTCTCTCCGGCGCTGACGAAGGTTTGTTGGCCATAGATTTTGTGTGTGGATCGAGCTCGGCTTGCCGAGATATCGCGTCGAAGCAGGAGATTATCATGGCCAAAGAAAACCAATAGCTCCGAGGTGTGCGCGGTTTAGCGTTGCTTTAAACAAACTGTGCAAGGGTAGAGGCCTGTCATCTACACCGGCAACCTGATGAAGTTTCGAAGAAATCCAAACATGGTGCGCAGCCTCGCGGGCGCTGTAAACCGAACTGGCGCATTTGCTCCCGCAATATTTGCTGCAATTATTGCAATCATCGTCGTCTCTGTTGCAACGAACTGGCGGCTCGAGCGATCGCTCGCCGATGAACGCTCGATTGTTGCCGGTGAGCTCGCCACCATATCATCTCGACTTCAAACGAACCTCAATAGCAATGTGAAGCTGTTGCAAGGGCTGGCAGCTGGAATTGCGGTCGACCCGGCGATGGACCAGAGCCAATTTTCCAAGCTTGCCGCGCAGATCCTGCAGCCCGATTCACAACTGCGCAGCTTCGCCGCGGCCCCCGGCATGGTGGTCAAATGGGTTTATCCAGAAAAAGGCAACGAAAAGGCCATCGGGCTCGATTACCGAACGAATGAGAAGCAACGCGATAGCGCAATGCTGGCGCGCAACACCCACAATATCGTTCTGACCGGCCCTGTGGACCTTGTCCAAGGTGGAACCGCTTTCGTTGTCAGATGGCCAATTTATGTCACTGACGGAACGAGCCAGGTCTTTTGGGGTCTGCTGTCTGGGCTGATAGATATACCAAAGCTCTACCGAGAAAGCGGCCTTGAATCGACCGACCTTGAGATTGCCATCAGTACCGTGCCGGAGCCGGATTTACCTAAAAAAGTGTTCCTCGGCAGCCTGCAAACTTTTTCGAAGAAACCGGTTAAGGCGTCCGTCGATATGGCTTATGGACGATGGACCCTGGTCGCGGCGCCTAAGGGCGGATGGGGCCAAAATAGCGGGATCGGCATTTTTGAGCTCTATGCGAGCTTGTTGTCGTTATGTGTCGTTGCGCCGATTATCTGGGTCGGTTTTCTGACCAAATCACGCCAAAGAACGATTGAAAAGCTTCGCCTTCACAAGAAAAAGCTCGTTCGAGCACGGCAAAGGCTGGAGTACCTGTCGTTGCATGACGCCCTCACGGGACTTCCCAATCGACGATTTGTCGACCAGATCATCTCGCAGCCGCCGCGACCTGATCCAGAAGATTGTCTGATACTCATCCATATCGACCTGGATCGATTTAAAGAGATTAACGACACGAAAGGGCATGCTGGCGGTGACACAGTCTTGCAAGCAACAGCTTCGCGCCTTGCGGGGTTGGCCGGCCCAAACGAGGTCGCTGCTCGGATCGGCGGAGATGAGTTCATCTTCGCCAGCTGGAATGCCAATCCCGAGCCTAAAGCAAAGGCATTAGCCAGTCTGATTGTCGATTCTCTCGAGCAGACAATCTTTATTGATGGCGTGGAGTGTGTCGTCGGCGCCAGCGTCGGTGTCGCCTGGGAGACCCCACGGGCGGGCTGGCGAGACCTCAGCCAATTGCTTTTGAATGCCGACCTGGCTCTATACGAGGCAAAGAAGACGGGCCGCGGCCGTGCCGCCGTTTTCACCGAAGAGCTTCGCAGCGCGGCGATCCTTTCGAAAGAACTGGCGGACGAATTTCATCACGCCCTCGATTGCGATGAACTCGTTGCATTCTTCCAACCGCAGTTCGATGCGAACACATTGACTATCGCCGGCGTTGAGGCACTTGCCCGGTGGGTTCACCCGAAAAAAGGTCTGCTCGGCCCAGACAAATTTCTTGATGTCGCCGAAAGGCTGGGGCGTAGCGGGGACATGGACCGGCTGATCCTGCAAAAGGCTCTCTTCGAGCTTACAAGATGGGACAGCTTGGGAATGCAGATCCCGCGTGTCTCGGTAAACATTTCAGCGCGTCGACTGGCACAGCCAAATCTGCTTGCGGAACTGTCCGAGCTTCCCGTCGCGAGGGGCCGCCTGTGTTTCGAGTTGCTGGAGACAATCTCCTTCGACCATCTTCAGCCTGTTCTCAATGACATCATTCCAGCTGTCAAAGAGCTCGGCATTGAAATCGAGATCGACGATTTCGGCACCGAACATGCCAGTATCGTCAGTCTACTGAGATTTGAGCCGCGAAGATTGAAGATCGATCGGGAAATTATCAAGCCGATTATCGCCTCTCCATCTCAACGCCGTCTGGTCTCCTCGATCATAGAAATTGGCCGGTCACAGAACATCGACATCGTCGCAGAGGGCGTGGAGACAATGGAGCATGCGAAGATCCTGAAAGATCTTGGTTGCCATTTGCTGCAGGGTTACGCGCTGGCGCGACCAATGACCTCGGAGCAGTTGATCGAATTTTGCCGTGCGAAAGACGAGGGACTCACAGCGGCAGGCTGATAGCCATGCCCTGCTTCCCCAAGCACTCCAGGCTTGCGCGTTCCACAACCGGCTCACCAGGGGATGGCATCGAGATCAGCAAGGGCTCGACGCGCTCCAGCCAATTGATTGGCTCGACCCGGCTAGGCAGATACGCCCAGCCGGGTTGAGCCTGCGCCTTTACTTGCCCATCATTTGCTTCGCGTTTTCGGGCGTGATGGCTGTGGTATCGACCGTTACCGTCGGCTCAACAGACGACGCGCAGTCCAGCAGTATCGACTTTGCCATGTCGATCGCCTCCTTCCCTCCCGTAGGATAGGTAAAGGTCGCGGACCAATCGCCCTTTGCGACCGCCTCAATTCCCCCGGCAGGCCCAGGCAAGCCGTCAGTGCCGATGATCTTCACGCTCTTACCGGCACCTTTCGCAGCAAGCAGCGCACCCGCCGCCATCATATCGTTGCTGGCATAGACCATCTTGATATCGGGATGGGCCTGCAGCATGGCGGCGAACGCCGTTTGCGCTTTATCCGGCAGCCAGTCCGCCGCCTGTTCTGCCACGATCTGGATCTTGGAATTGGCTTTCACGCCATCTTTGAAGCCATTGAGCCGTTCGACGGCCGGTGTCGAACTGGGCAGCCCCTGCAGCACGGCGGCCTCGCCGCCATCCGGAAGAAGCGTCTTGCTGGTATATTCGCCGGCCGCCAGCGCAATCTTGTAGTTATCGCCTCCGATGAAAGCTGTGTAGTCCTTGCCAGCTTCACCGTTCGTCTTGCGATCAAGTTCGATGACCGGGATACCCGCGTCCATAACCCGTTTGACGGCGGGTGTCAGCGGGGCCGCCTCGAAAGGCGAGATCAACAGAAGGTCGACCTTTTGGGTGATGAAATTGTCGACTTGCGACGTCTGCGTGTTGACGTTGCCTGCCCCGTCGGCAATCTGCAGTGTGAACTGCGGGACTGCCTTGGCGGCTGCTTCCAGTTCATCGTTGACGTGCTGGCGGTAGGGCTCCGCATTGTTTGCCTGCGAGAAGCCGATGACGAATTCGCCATCCTTGGCGCAAGCCTTCACAAGCGGATCGGCAGCTTGGGCCACGCCCGCAATACAAAGACATGAGCCCGCCATAAGTGCCATGCGCCGGGCACTCGAAAATCGAAGTGCATTCTGTGTCATTACTTTCTCCTCCACATTGGTCCCGGATCCACCCTCCGGAAGATGCCGCCACACTACCTGCCCAATCCTTCGCGGCGACGAACGAGGGATTGAAGGACTGCCGCCAGAACGATAATTGCCGCTGTAGAAAGCAGCTGCATGGCCGGCGTGATGTTGTTGAGCTGAAGAATATTGGCCAAGGCGCCAAGCATGATCGTACCGGCGATCGTTCCGACCATGGAACCCGACCCGCCAAACAGGCTTGTCCCACCAATGACGACAGCCGCGATGGCCGTCAGTTCATATCCGGTGCCATCATTGGCGCTCCCGAAATTGAATTGCCCGGCATGGACGATGCCGGCCAGCGCGGATGCAAAGCCGGTAATGGCGTAAACGGCGATCTTGATTGCCGAGACCGGAACACCTGAAATGCGAGCGGCGCGCTCGTTTCCGCCGACGGCATAGACGTAACGGCCGAATCTAGTCGTGTTCAGCACCAGCGTGGCGATGCAAGCAAAAATCAAAAAGACGATCGTGGCCACCGGAACGACATTGCCGAACAATCGCCCGCCGAGAACCGCAAAGATGGGTGGAGCCAGCCCAGGGCCATCACCATAGGATATATTGATGTACTGATTGCCCGACACGACGAGTGCCAGCCCGCGAGCTGCCTGTAAACCGGCAAGAGTGACGATAAAGGCTTCAAGCCGAAACTTGCTTGAGATCGCTCCCTGGACCAAGCCGAAACAAGTGCCCATCAGCAGCACTGCCAGCACCGTTGTAATCAGTCCAAAACCGCCGGAGACCATCAATGTTGCTGTGACGACGCTCGCAAGACCAAGGGCGGCCCCAACCGAAAGATCGATCCCGGCGGTTATGATCACAAACGTCATTCCGATGGCGATGATGCCGGTTTCCGACACTGCGCGAACGATGTTGGCGATGTTGTCGGGTTGAATGAACAGGATGACCCCATGCCTACGCGGCGAGAATATGATGCCACCGGCAAACACCAGCACAAGGCCGATCAGGCTTTGGAAGCGGACGATCACCGCAAGCGGATCGATGCGCTTTGCCGGTTGAATCGGAGAACTCGACGTAATTTGCTGTTCGGACATCATCCCTCCCTCCCGTTGGCGGCGGCCAGAACGTCGTGTTCGCCCACCCCGCCAGAAAATTCGGCAACGCTGCAGCCATTGCGTAGAACCACTATTCGATCGCATAGGCCAATCAGCTCAGGCATTTCGCTTGAAGCGACAAGGATGCCCAATCCGTCCGAGGCAAATTCGCGCAAGCGGGCGTAAATCTCTCCCTTTGCTCCGACGTCAACACCGCGGGTCGGCTCGTCGAGAAGCAACAAGCTGGGATTGCCCAGCACTTCCTTGGCAAGGACGACCTTCTGCTGGTTGCCGCCAGAAAGAGCACCCACCGCGATCCCGGGATTCTTGGGACGGATGTCGAAATTCCCGAACGAGCTCTTGATCGCATCGTCCTGTCGACGTGCAGACAACAAGCCGTTTGGGGATATTCGGCGAATGATCGACATGACCAGATTGAGGCCGACAGACATACGCAGCATCAGCCCGGCGCCGCGCCGATCGTCGGTTACGAAGGCGAGGCCAGCCCGGCGCGCGGCTGCGATGGATCTAAGCCTTGCCGGTTTGCCGCCAATGGTAACCTCACCCTGCCATCGGCCCGGCACACCTGTCCCGTAAAGAGCGCTAAGAAGCTCCGTTCGCCCTGCACCCATCACGCCAGCCAAACCGACAATTTCACCGCGGTGAACATCCAGGTCGATCTTCGATGGAGCTTGCCAGCCGGGTGACGCCCGGTGCGGGCGGAAAGAGGCCTGCCGCATCCTCAGTAACACGTCGCCGACACGATGCGATCGAGGCGGGTAAAGCTCGTTCAACGGACGGCCGACGAGAAGCTGCACCAGTTGGGCTTGCGGAGCGTTCGGTTCGGTAATGCCGGCGACCTTGCCGTCGCGCATGACCGTCACGCGATGGGCAATCTGCGGCACTTCCTCAAGGCGATGCGAAATATAGACGATACCGACGCCTGATGATGCGAGCCCGCGCATGATATCGAACAATCGATCGACTTCGCCGACAGTCAACGCCGCTGTCGGCTCATCCATAATCAGAGCGCGCGATGCATAGGACAGCGCCTTGACAATGGCGACGACCTGGCGTTGGCCGATAGATAGCTCGCCGACAAGCTGAGCGGGATCGATCGATCGGTCGATTGCTTCCAGCCTTTTGTGCGCTTCGCGCAGCATCGCCTTTCCGTCGAGCATGCCATGGGGATGGACAAGCTCGCGGCCAAGAAAGAGATTGGCCGCGACGCTCAGACTCGGAACGAGATCCAATTCCTGGAAAATCGTTGCAATTCCCGCCGCCTGTGCATCCCGGGGGCTGTGAAATCGGGCGGGTTTGCCATCGATAAAGATCTCTCCCTGGTCCGGCGTGTGCACACCGGACATCAGGTTCATCAACGTCGATTTGCCCGCGCCATTCTCTCCAAGCAGGGCATGGATTTCACCCACTTTAAGATCGAAGTCCACGCCACGCAGCGCTTGAACCCCGCCAAAATGCTTGGTGACCCCTTTCGCCGAAAGAACAACCTGGCTCATGCTGCTTCTCCACACGATTCACGCACCCGCAAAACCGGCGACAGTCGAACGGTCTCGCGGGGGCGGTGCATGTTGCCGATCCGCGCAATCAGCAAGTCGGCCGCCTTCCTGCCAATCTCATCGCAAGGCTGGGCCATCAGCGTCAGGCGCGGCTCGAAGTAGTCTGCCCATTCGAAATCATCGATCCCGAGCACCGAAATGTCTTCGGGAACGCGCAGTCCCCGTTCCCGAATGGCTCTCATAGCGCCGATCATCGCTAGATTGTTTGAGGCAAGGATTGCTGTCGGTGGCTCCTTCAGTTCCAGCAAGCGGTGCGTCGAAGCGGCGGCGTCAGCCGTGCTGCGGTTGCCGTTGCTGATGAAGGCATGTGGGACCTCTATCCCCCTCTCCGTCATAGCTTCCCGGAAAGCCCTGGTGCGCTCCACGGTCGTCGCAAATCCAGGCTGGCCGAGGATGATCCCAACCCGGTGGTGATGGAGCGCGACGAGGTGATCGACCAGCATGCGAATTGCCGCCGTGTTGTCGGTCCCGACCTGATCGAAACGATCATCGGAGAGCCTGTCGACGAGCACACAGGGAACATCGCATTCAAGGAGGTAGTCCAGCGATTTCTTAGGATCGCCCGAAGCGGCAAGGATAATCCCGTCGACACGGCGGTGGTGCAGATGCCGGACGAGTTCCAGTTCTCGATCCGGATCATCCTGTGTATCGCACAGAAATACGATCAAGCCTCGCTTGGAACACTCGGCTTCGATCGCGCAGATGATGTCGCTGAAGTAAGGGTTCGAAATCGCCGAAATCGCCAGTCCGACCGTGCCCGTCGACGATAATTTGAGAGAGCGTGCAACAGCGTTCGGGATGTATCCGATCTCGTCCACGGCCTCCATGACGAGCTTCGCCTTCTCGGGCGACACGTAGCGCGTCTTGTTGAGAACATGGGAAACCGTGGAGACCGAAACCCCCGCCGCCTTTGCAACTTCGGAAATCGTCGTCATGAGCGCGCTCCGGCGTTCGCCGGCAGCACAACAAGAAAGCGTCTCAAATTTTCCTCCCAGGCGGAATTCCAACCTTAAAAAGGCTCTCCAAGGATCCGCGAATAAGATCAGGCTAGCGCCATCGAAACGTTTGCGCAATCGTTTTTTTCTCGATATTGTCCAATTCGTGATCATCTCTTGGGAGGGAAATGACGTGCTCAAAGGCGTTCCGCCGTTCGTTACGGCCGACTTGTTGTGGGTTATGGCCTCTATGGGTCATGGCGACGAATTGGCCATCGTCGATCGAAACTTCTCGGGCTTTCGGGTGTCGACCCAGACCACCAGCGGAAAGCTTCTCATCTTGGAGGGGGTCGATGCACCGACTGCAGTTGACGGGATCCTCAAGATGATGCCCCTGGACAGATTCGGCGACACGCCGCTGATGCACATGGAGGCCGTCGACGCGCCGGGTGAGTTGCTGGAAGTGCACCGGGACGTCATCACCGTATGCGGTGAGGCAGAAGGGCGCTCGATCGCGAGCCAACCTATCGAGAGGTTTGCTTACTATCCCATTGCGATGCGATCGTTTGCGATCATCCAGACCGCTGAATCGCGCCCCTATGGGAACTTCATCCTGAGGAAAGGCGTGCTCTGAGGGTCAAGCCTCGAGCAGGGCCGGCGATTGGGCTGCGGGCCCCTGAATTTCCATCTGATCCGCATGGGTTGCTTGTCGGCAAGGATTAACTGCCGGCCAAGCGCCTTGCGCTCTCCACGATCGGCCGAACAGCGGCTTCCATGCTTTCCGGCGTCGTGCCGGTGACGATGACGCCGAGCAGCGCCGCAGCGATGCCGGCCGCCTTCAACTTTGGCATATCCTCGGCCGTGAATTTCTTCTGGCTCGGCGCAATGACCGGGATGCCGGCCTTGGCGACAATCGCTCTGTAGCGGGCAAGATCGGTCTCATCGAGCGGCTTGCCGTAGTCCGCGAAGGCAGCAATAGAGGCTTCCATCATCGCGCCCGGAATCTTGAGGATTTTGCGAAATTCCTCCTCGGTGCTCCTTTCGCCGAGCGCCGGCATCGGCCGAAGCTTCGATTGCCAGAGATGGGGCTGCATGTCGCTGATATAGATGTTGAAGCCCTCGAAGCCGAGATCGGCGAGCGCATCCATCTCCTGCGCGCTCGGCACATTCGTCTGCCCGGCCATGACAAGGAGCGGCACGCCCAACGTGGCGAGCTTCTCGAAGAAGGGCCGCTCTTGCGCGAAGCTGCCGAAGGTGGTGCCGGTCGCGCGGTGGTAGGCATTGAGATGCACTTTCAGCGCAAAGGCCCCTGCCCTCAACGCCGCCCTGGCGAGATCGAGGTCATGACGCGCAAGTGAGATGATGACCGGAAAGTCGCCACCTCGCAGCGCCTTGGTGAGTTTGGTTTCAGGATAGGCATCCATGTTGGATCTCAATTCAGCCGCTGGCCATCATCGGCCGCAAAGAGATGGACGGTGGCAAGTTCAGGCCGCACGCGGATCATCGCGCCGGGCGAGAGTGACACGCGCTCGCGGAAAACGCAGGTGACCGTCGTATCGCCGAGTTTCACCGTCACATGCGTTTCCGAACCCATCGGCTCGACCAGGATGATTTCCGCGGGCACGCCCTGCTCGTCGAGGGCGAAATGTTCGGGACGAATGCCGTAAACCGCGTTGCGGCCCCTGAATTCCTGGGCCGCCTCCGGCAGCGGCAGCAGGATACCCGGTGCCGCGAAACCGCCCGAGGTGATTGTGCCGGTCAGGAAATTCATGGCCGGCGACCCGATGAAACCCGCGACGAACTGGTTGGCCGGCCGGTCGTAGAGATCGAGCGGCGCGCCGATCTGCTCAACCCGGCCGCCGTTGAGCACGACGATCTTGTCGGCCATGGTCATCGCCTCCACCTGGTCGTGGGTGACGTAGATGGTCGTGGTTTTGAGTTTCTGGTGCAGGCTCCTGATTTCGCCGCGCATCACGACGCGCAGCTTGGCATCGAGGTTCGACAGCGGCTCGTCGAACAGAAACACCTGCGGATCGCGGACGATCGCTCGGCCCATGGCGACGCGCTGCCGTTGCCCGCCCGAAAGCTGGCGCGGATAACGGTCGAGCAGATGCGACAGCCCAAGGATATCGGCCGCCCAATTCACCCGCTCCTCGATCGCGGCCTTTTTGATGCCGCGATGCTCTAGCGAAAACCCCATATTCGTCGCGACCGTCATATGCGGATAGAGCGCATAATTCTGGAAGACCATGGCGATGTCGCGATCCTTTGGATCGAGCTCGTTCACCACGCGCCGGCCGATGCGGACGTCGCCAGCGGTGATCGTCTCCAACCCGGCGATCATCCGGAGCAAAGTGGACTTGCCGCAACCGGAGGGTCCGACAAGCACGACGAACTCGCCGTCTTCGATTTCGAGGGTGACGTCGTGGATGATGCCCAAGGCACCATAATTCTTTCGGACGCGGGAAAGGGTAACTTCAGCCATCATTCGATTTCCGGGTTCTTCAGCCCTTGAGGCCGGTATGCGCGAGCCCTTCGACGAATTGCTTCTGCGCGATGATGAAGACGATGAGCACGGGAAGCGCCGTCAGCGTCGCGGCGGCGAGCTGGATGTTCCACATGGGACCGCCATAGGCGTCGGTGTATTGGGTAAGCGCCTGCGGCAGGGTGAACTTGTCGGCACTTGAGAGGAACACGATCGGTTCGAGGAACAGGTTCCAGGAATGCAGGAAGGTGAATATCGCGACCGATGCAAGCGCCGGTCTTGCCAGCGGCAGTGCGATCTTCCGAAAAATCTTGAAGCGGCCGAGGCCATCGACGCGCGCCGCTTCCTCCAGCTCCGCCGGCAGTGTCACGAAAAACTGCCGCATCACGAAGGTGGCGAAAACGCTCGGCGCTCCGAAGATCGGCACGAGGATCAACGGCCAGTGGGTGTTTACCATGCCCGCCTTCAGGAACATCTGGAAGAGCGGCACAATCGTCACTTCCGACGGAATGAGAAGGCCGAGCAATACGATCATGAAGATCGCGTTGGCGAAGGGAAATCTGATGCGCGCGAAAGCGTAGCCCGCCATCGAGGAGACGACCATGGTGCCAACCGTCACAACCCCGGCGATATAGGCCGAGTTCCAATATTGCGTCACGAAGGGCTGCAATTCGAACACCTTGCTGTAGGTCGTCCAGTCGTAGCTCTCCGGGATGAGACGCGGCGGAAAAGCGAAGATATCGCTGATCGGCTTCACCGAGGATGTCACCATCCACCAGGTCGGGAAGACGAAGGGGATTAGCAGCACGCACATCAGCCCGTAGACAAACGTTTTCAGTCGCGGAGAGAGATCAGCTTTCATAGAAGACAATCCTCTTGCGCATCTGCCATTGGGCAAAGGTCAGGGCGGCGACGATGACGAAGAGCAAGATCGACAGCGTCGAGCCGTAGCCGAAGAGATGGAACTGGAAGGCCTGCTGATAGAGGTAATAGACCAGCACCGTCGTCGATATTCCCGGTCCACCCTGGGTCAGAACGGCAATCTGCGCGAAAACCTGCAGCGACCCGACGATGGTGATGATCGAGGTCAAGAGGATGGTCGGGCTGATCAACGGCAGGGTGATGCGACGGAACTGCTTGAAGCGCGGCGCACCGTCGATGCGGGCGGCCTCGTAGAGTTCGTTCGGCACGCCCTGCAGGGCCGCCAGGAACAGGATCATGTTGAGGCCGACATTCTTGAAAACCTGCACGACGATCACTGAGATCATCGCGGTCGTTTCCTCACGCAGCCAGTTCGGCCCTTCGATACCGACGAGCTGCAACATGCCGTTGATGCCACCGTTCTTCTGCAAAAGGAAACCCCAGACGATCGTCCACGCGACCAGCGACACCACGACCGGCGAGAAGAACAGCGTGCGGAAGATGGTGATGCCGGCGAGCTTCTGGTTGAGAAGCACCGCGAGCAGCAACGCCAGCGCCATGTTGAGGATCACCAGCCCGGCAGAAAAGATCGCGGTCGCGCCCAGCACTTCGAGGAGGTTCGTGTCCTCGATCAGCATCTGATAGTTCTGCGTGCCGGTATAGGTGAAGGTATTGGCGAGCACGTTCCACTCGTGGAGCGAATACCAGAAGACAAGCCCGAGCGGGATCAGCACGAACCCAATGATGCCGATCAGCTGCGGGGCGATGAAAAGGAAACCGGCGAGGCTGTCGCGCCGTCCGATCGTCCAGAAGGGCGATGAGGCACGGCCTTCCGAGCGTATATGATCCCGTGCGACAGCCATCACCTTACCTCTTAGCGCTTCAGCAGTGGGCCGATCTGGCCGCAGATCTTCTGGAGCGTGCCGGGAATATCGGCATCCGGACGCCAGACGGCATCAAGCCCGGAGCGCACCGCCTGCTGGATTTGTGCAAAGCCGGTATGACCGGGAATGACCTTGCCGGTGGCGATGCCGGAGATGACAACCTTGTCGATCTGCTCCTGGCTGAGCAGCGGGTTGGTCTTCTTGAGCACATCTGCGTTCAGCAGCGACTTGCGGGCCGAGGGGAAGAACTGGCTGAGTTTGGCCGAGTTTTCCGGATTGGTCATATAGGCGACGAATTCGGCGGCGGTGTTGGCATTCTTGCCGGCCTGCATGACGCCGACGCCGGCCTGACCGATCAGCGAATATTCGCCGGCCGGCCCCTTCGGCAGCGGCACCAGATCCCAAGAGAACGGCTTGTCCTTCGGGAGGAGCGAGGCGCGGCTGATCTGAGTGATGGTCATCGCCGCATTGCCGGCAAAGAAATCGACGTTTTCGCCGGGACCCGGGATCGCCTTCTTCTTGAAGATCGCGTCGTGGATGAAAGTCAGCGCATCGACCATGGGTTTTTCGGTGATCGTGCAGGTCTTGCCATCGGCGCTCCAGGGCGAAGCGCCCCAGCCGTTCCAGACCGAAGCGAGATTCTGCCAGATCTGGTAATTGAAGTCGCGCACGATCAAGCCGCCCTTGCCCGGCACCTTATCCCCTTGGCCGACGGCCGAGGCCGTGGCGATCACGTTATCCCAGGTCCATTGCCCGGCGGCAATCATCTCGGCCGGCGTCTTGGCGCCAGCCGCCTTGATGACGTCGTTGTTGACGAACATCGCAAACGGCGAGGTTGAAAATGGATAGGCGTAAAGCTTGCCATCCTTGGTCCAGCGTTCGGCCGCCGTGGGGATCAGTTCTTCGGCATTGTAGCCCTTGGTCGCCTTCAACACATCGGTAAGCGGGTAAAGCGCGCCGGAGTTGACGAAGTCGTAGGCTGCGGTCTCGAAAATCCAGGCCATATCAGGCGCATTGCCGCCGGCGATCTGGGTGGTCAGCGCGGTCGTGTAGGTGTCGAACGGCAGCGACTCATAAGTCACCTTCACATTCGGATGATCCTTGGAAAAGCCCGCGGCGATCTCGTTGAAGAGCTTCAGATGCGCCTCGTTGGCGCTCCAGATCGTCATGCGCAGGTTGATCGCATCTTCGGCATTGGCGATGCCATGCCATGCGAATGGCGCGGCGAGCGCCAATGCCGCGACGGCCGATCTCAGGGTCCTGTGATAGTTCATTCCCGTTCCTCCTCCAAAGATGGGTTAATCAGTATGCCGAGACGTCCGGCCAGCGCATTTCGATGCCTTCGCGCCTAAGCTCCCGCTGGAAATCGTGGAGTTGCTCATCGTTTTCCTGAACCTGGTGCGGCGTAAGCCCCTTCTCCAGGCAATGGGCTGCCAGCATGCCGGCAGCTTCGCCGATGTTCCATTCGACAGGGTGCAAGCGGTAGCAGCCATTGGTGATGTGGGTGGTGCCGATGTTCTTGCCGGCGGCAATGAGATTCTTCATTCGCTGCGGCAGGAGTGAACCAAGCGGGATCTCGAACGGGCAGGACGGCACGTCGATATAGTTGTCGCCGCCGGTCGAGGGGTGAAGGTCGATGCGGTACATGCCGATGCCGACGCTATCGCGGTAGTTGACCGCGCCCTTTGTGCCGCGCACCGAATAAGACAGGTCCTGCTCTACAATGCGAGTGACCGGCTTGATGCGGCGGCTTTCGCGGATATAGGGCGCCATGGCAAGACCATGTTCCGTGCCGGTAATGTCGCCGCGAAGTCGGAGACCGCGGTAGCCCTGGCCGCCGTCGAAACGAGGCGCTTCCGTCTGCAGCCAGTAGAAGACCGAATAGGAAAGGTCGGCTGCCGACTTCAGGTGCCGTGCTTTTTCCTCTTCCGATACGTCGATAATCGTGCCGTCCATGTAGTCGATCATCGGCCAGTTCACAAAGCAGATGTCCGACTGGTAGAAACCGGGCTGGAAGTTGCGCCGGGCTGCGATGCGACGAAAGAGCCAGAGGTTTTCGTCACCACCGCCCTTGCGCTGGTCGGCATCGACGGCCAGCGGATCATCGTCAACATTAGGCGTGAAGGAGCGTGTCGTAAATTCCAGCGTGCGCGGATGCGGCGCGGTGAAGCCGAGCAGCGGCCCGCCCCAGAAATGCGGCTGGTATTCGCGCCAATAGTCGTAGTTTTCCGGCTTGTCGATCGTCTGGTCGCCATCCACGCAATCGACCGCGAAACAGACCGACACGGCTTGAACGTTATCCGGCTGGGCTTCAGGCGGCGCGCTCGGTTCGCGGGTGTCGGATTGCGCCTCGAAACCCTTCACATACTCCGTCTCGGTCATCGGCAAGAGGTCGCCGAGTTCGGTGGCGTCGAGGATATAAGCTGCGGAAATGGTGATCTCCAGATCCGTGTCGCGGTGACGGACGGTGACGGAACGAACCATATCACCATCGACATCGGCCCCGACCGGACGGTAGGGCTGCAGCAACTTCAGGCGGCCGGCACCCCGATAGGGCATCAACATGGCTTCCATCACCGCCAGGCTGACCCGCGGTTCAGCGCAGATGCGGCTGACCCAGCCGGCGCCGGGATTGAGGTCGCCCCAGGCGCGCGCGCCTTCGGTAAGCGGATAGTTGTCGCGGTAATATTGGCGGATGCCGTTGCGCAGCTTGCGATACGAGCGAGTGATGCCAAACTGCTCGACCCAGCTATGCTCGTCCGACGGCACGCCCTGGCTGGTCGACTGACCACCGATCCAGTCGAATTCCTCGGTCATGATGACACTGCGGCCAGCCCGGCAGGCGCCAAGCGCAGCCGCCACGCCACCGAGACCACCGCCGACAATCAGGATATCCGCTTGCATTTCTTTCACGTTCTCAATTCCGTTTCTTTGCGGGTCCGAGGGTTTCGCCCTCGACCGGTTCACACGTCAGAAGAACTTGCTCAATCGGGATCGCCCCCTCGATGCGACGCACCAGCATGGCGGTCGCCTGCCGCCCCATCTCTTCGCGAGGAATATTGAAGGAGGTGAACTGCACATGGCTGCGTCCGGCCCGCACGTGGCGGCCGAGCACGACAGCGGAAAAATCATCCGGTACCGACAACCCTCGCTCGCGGGCCACCGCCTCGACCCGCACCGCGTCCGCCAGTTCGACGAAGAAGACGGCGGTTGCGCCACAGGTAAGGATGGTATCGAGAATTTCGCCGGCCGACCTGCCGACATCATCGACATGCAAGACCAACTCGGCGCCCTCGGCAACCGCCGCGGCAAAGCCGTGCCAGCGGTCGACAACGGATTCGGCCGATCCGTTAGGGCCGACATAGGCCAGCTTCTCATGTCCGAGCGCCCTCGCCTTTTCGACCAGCGCACGGGTGCCGGTCGCGTAGTCGCCGCCAACATAAGGAACGGGTCCGCCAGCGTCCTCGCGTCGGCCGATCGCCACGAAGGGATAGTCGCCGGAAACCAGGCGCTTGAGTTCCGCGCGGTCGAATTCGCGGCCGAGCACGAGGCAGCCGTCGGCAATTCTCAACCGGTTGCCGTCGGCAAAAATCTTGCGGTCGTTGCCGACTCCGGCGCCGGTCAGAAGCAACAGGTCGTAGTTCTGCGCCTGCGCCTCTTCCTCAATGCCGAGCAGGAAAGGCGTGAAGAAGTCTGCCTGTTCGCTCGGGAAAGCCGGTTCATAGGTGAAGACGCCGAGGATACGGTTGAGGCCTTTGGCCATCCGTCGGGCGATCGGGTCCGCAACGTAACCAGTCGTGCGAATGACCTGTTGGACGCGCTCGCGGGTTTCCAGCGGGATACGCGCAAGAGCGGTCGGCGCGCCGTTCAGCACAAGCGAAACGGTTGCCTGACTGACGCCCGCAAGCTTGGCAATATCATGCTGAGTCAAGCGCTTAGGACTTGCCACGCAGTGTTCTCCCGACCGACTCTTGACTGTTAATACGTATTAGCAGCTAATACGTATTAACAGGATGAGGACGGCGGCTGTCAAGCGCGAAAATTTGGGGAGATCGGTGGGTTTTGGAGAGCATTTGAGATCGCTTGGAATTTCCGGCATGCGCGTGTTTGGCGACAGCATCACCGCTGGCTTCAACGCCAGCCAGCCGCACCTTGCCTGGCCGGCTTTGTTTGCCGAGGCAGTCGACTGTCTCCCGATCCGCAACCACGCCATCCCCGGCACCGTGCTGCAAGGATCTCAGCTGGCGGACGGAAAACCGCGACCGGACAACGGCATCGGCCGTTTCGAAAAAGTGCTTCTGGATGCGCCGCACCGTGATGCGATCCTCATTTTGTACGGCTATAACGACGCCCGTTATACCGCCGCTCCCGACACAATGAACGTCCGAAACTTCAGCCGCGACTACGCGACGATGCTGGAAAAGTTGATCGCGGCGGGGCACGCGGAACGGCTGGCGATCGGCAGCCCACCCTACCTCCCGGATGCCGGGTTCTTAGTCGGCAGCACCGGCTTCACGAGCCAGACGCGCATGGGTTTCGAAGGGTATGTCGAAGTCGTGCGCAAGCTGGCGCGACGCTTCTCGCTCTTCTATGCACCTGTCTACGAAAACATGAAGGCGCGCGGCGATGGCGACCTGACCTCCGCCGATATGGTCCATCCGAACGATGCCGGACATCGCGCGATCTTCGACGCCTTTACAAATGCGGATCGGTCATAGCGCATCAAGCAAGGGCAGCACGGTCTCTGTCTGGAGCGCGACCAAGCGCGACGCATGCCGCTGATCGGGGGATCGAGAAGCCGGAACCGAATTTCGATTTCTTGAGTTATCGAAGAAACCAAAAGCCCCTTTATTTATGTGGATTTCGAGAGCCAGGTATAATTTAGAAGAATTGAATGCTCGAAATACCAAAATCGTCGGAAGTACTTATCCGATTTCCGCATTGGACGTCTTTAAACCTATAGGCGCAATCATTACGTCGTCCATCGTCATGTCTATCAAGGCGACACCGATGTGAGAGCATTCACGACCACGCCGCCCCTCATTGGGGACTTGGGACGCGAGGTCATTTTTCCCAGACAATGAGCAGCCCAAGCGTTCGATGCACCTTTACTGCATAATTCCTTAGATCGGAATCGATCCAAGGACAAAATTATGCAGCAATTCAAAGTGCTACAACGTCCTTTGCGCGTCGGAAAAGACGCGCGGCGCTGTAGTGCCTCGAGCAAATAGGCGCGCCATCTCCCCGTCTTATCAACCAACACCAACCGGGCGGCCATCGGGTGGACGAACCCGTGCGCCCATACGAGAGAAAAGATGGAAAACCTGCAATATCTTGGTCCGATGGGGTGGAAGGCGATCGAAATCGCCGTCCCGATCATCGTGGTGGCAATCCTGTTCCGGTGGAGCGGCGTGATCCGCTATATCCCCAACGACAGGCTCGGCATTCTCGAAAAGCTATGGAGTTTTCGCGGCTCCGTTGAGAATGGCTTCATTGCGCTCTACGGTGAGGCCGGCTTCCAGCCGGAAGTCGTGCGCGGCGGCCTGCATTTCTTCATGCCGTTCCAATATTCGATGCATCGCGCCAATCTCGTAACCATTCCGCAGGGCCAGATCGGCTATGTCTTCGCCCGTGACGGCGAGCCGTTGCCGCCGACCCAGACGCTTGCTTCGAATATCGAAGCCGGTGATTTTCAGGATGTGCGCGGCTTTCTCACAAAGGGCGGCCAGAAGGGGCCACAACGCAAGATCCTGCGCGAAGGCACCTATGCCATTAATCTCGTGCAGTTCATCGTGCTGACCGCACAATCGAACTACGCCGTCAACCTGAACGCGTCGGAACAAAGACTGTTTGCCGACATGTCGACGCTGATTAGCGAGCGGAATGGCTTCGAGCCCGTCGTCATTCACGACGCCGAGGACCTGATCGGCATCGTCACCATCCATGACGGTCCGGCGCTGCCGGATGGCGAGATCATTGCGCCGACTGTTGCCAACAACCCAAAGGATCCGAACTTCCACAATAATTTTCAGGATCCGGAGAAGTTTCTCAATGCCGGCGGTTATCGCGGCCGGCAATTGCAGGTGCTTGCCGATGGCAGTTATTTCCTCAACCGCATCTTCGCGACCGTCGAACTTGTGGAGAAGACGATCATCGACGTTGGCACGGTGGGTGTCGTCGTCTCCTATACCGGCCGGCGAAGCGCCGATATTTCCGGCCAATCCTATCGTCATGGCGAATTGGTCGAGACAGGCGCACGCGGTGTCTGGTCGACGCCGCTTCTGCCGGGCAAATATGCGTTCAATACCTTTGCCGGCAATATCATCATCGTGCCAACCACCAACTTCGTGCTGAAGTGGACGAAGGAACAGTTCGGCGAGCACAGGCTGGATGAGAATCTTTCCGAAGTATCGCTGATCACCAAGGACGCGTTCGAACCCGTGCTGCCGCTCTCGGTCGTCGTGCATATCGATTATATGAAGGCGCCCCTCGTCGTGCAGCGTTTCGGCGATATCAAACGGCTGGTCGAACAGACGCTCGATCCGATGGTCTCGGCCTATTTCAAGAATATCGCCCAGACCAAGACATTGATCGAACTGCTGCAGGAACGCAGCGAAATCCAGCGCAAATCCGGCGACGAAATGCGCGAGAAGTTTACCTCCTACAGCCTCGAACTGCAGGAAGTGCTGATCGGTACGCCGCGGGCCAACAATGGCCAGAACAGCATCGAGCAGATCCTGATCCAGCTGCGCGAACGTCAGATCGCCGTTGAAAAGGTCGAGACCTATAAGTTGCAGGAAGCCGCGGCGGTCCAGGAGCGCACATTGCGCGAGAAGGAAGCGCTGGCCGAACAGCAGGCCAAGATCACGACATCAGCACTCACCATCGAGATCAGCGAGAACGAAGGCAAGGCGCAACTCGCCCGCACCCGTCAGCAGGCAGAGACCATTCAGGTCACAGCCAAGGCCGAAGCTGAGAAGGTGCGCCTCGCCGGCCTCGGCGAAGCCGACCGGATCAAGGCCATCGCGCTTGCCGATGCCGAACGCATCAAGGCGACCGGTTTTGCCGATGCCCAAAAGGTGCGCGCCATCGGCTTGGCGGAAGCCGAGGCGACGGAGAAGAAGGTCGCGGCCTTCGGTGGACCGGACTATCAGCTCCACTCGCAAGTCCTCATGCGGTTTGCCGAAGCAATCGAAAACGGCAGGCTGCCGCTCGTGCCGCAGATTCAGGTCGGCGGTGGCGGCGAAAAGGGCGCCACCAATGGTCTCGTCGAAATGATGCTGTCGATGCTGGTCGCCGATCGGCTTGGACGGCCGGCTTCACCGGCTGCGGTGCCGACGCCGATCGAGCAGCAGTGATTGTGGATGGGCCGGCAATGCCGGCCCATTTTGCCGCCGCCCGACCAAAAGGCTGCGATCGCGACGAGACCACTGCCGTCATGGCCATCGACGCTCGCTGCACATTCTCACCTTTTACTGCCAAGCGACAACAATCGCGCGTTTATCTGTCAGCCGGCAGCTGCTACACCGTCCTATCGCAACACCATTTCTGTATTCATGGCCTATCGTTTCGTCCACACTGCCGATCTCCATCTCGACTCTCCCCTGCGTTCCCTGGCTCTTCGCAATGCGGAACTGGCCGATCTCGTGAGCGACGCCAGCCGGCAGGCGCTGGTGGCGATCGTCGACCTGTGCCTTGAGGAACAGGTCGATGCGCTCGTCATCGCCGGCGATCTCTATGATGGCGATCAGACGTCGATGAAGACGGCACGCTTCCTGGCAAGCCAGCTGGAACGGTTGCACCGAGCGGGGATTCACGTCTTCAAGATCCGCGGCAATCACGATGCGATGTCGAAGATCGCCAAGGAACTGGTGATGCCCGATACGCTGAAGATCTTCGGCGGCCACGCCGAGATCGTGGAGGCCACGAAGGGTAACCTGTCGGTCGCGATCCACGGCCTGAGCTTCGCCAAGCCGCAAGCGCCAGACTCGCTTCTGCCGAAGTTCAAGCCGCCGGTGACGGGCGCGGTCAATATCGGCATCATGCATACGAGTCTCGCCGGATCCGCCGGACATGACGTCTATGCGCCCTGCAACGTGCTCGACCTTCACGCCTCGGGATTCGACTACTGGGCGCTCGGCCATCTTCACCAGCGCAGCCAGCATCCCGGCACGGCGACGGTCATCATGCCTGGTATGCCGCAGGGCCGCGACATCAACGAGTCGGGCGTCAAGACCGTATCGCTGGTGACCGTGGCGGACGACCGGACCGTGGCGGTCGAGGAGCGGCTCACCAGCGTCGCGCAGTTCGAGCGGGTCGATGTCGATCTGACGGGTGTCGATGATTGGCGTGATGCGGCTATGGCGATCGAAGCGGCACTGACAGCACAGCGCGACCGCACGGCCTCGGCGCATCTCGTCGCGCGCCTGAGGCTTTCCGGCCGCACCCAGCTTGCCTGGCAGCTTCGGCGTGACATCGACCTCATGCAAGCGGAAGCCGAGCAGCGCGGCGACCGGATCGGCCGGACCTGGATCGAGAAGCTGGAACTCGCCTTCGAAGCACCCTTGCCCCTCGCAGATGCTTCCGCCGCCGATCCCGTCGTCGAACTCGGTGCGTTGATGCGGGACGAGGTCATCGCCCGCAGCGGGTTTCGCGACGATATCAGGGAGGTGGTTCGCGACCTGCTCGCCGACCTGCCGCCCGAGAGCCGAGCATTCGCCGGGCTTGACGAGGCGGGCTTCGAACGCTTCATCGACAGCCTTCTCACCGACGGCGCCGAGGACATTGCCGCCCGGATGAAGGCCGCGGACCGGGCGGAAAGCTGATGCGCCTCCGACGGCTGGACCTCACCCGCTATGGCAAGTTCACCGACCACTCGATCGATTTCGGCGCGGTCCGTCCGGGTTCGCCCGACTTGCACATCGTCTATGGCCTGAACGAAGCGGGCAAGTCGACCACCTTCGCCGCCTATCTCGATCTGCTCTTCGGCATAGGTGAGCGCAGCACCTACAATTTCCTGCATCCATACAACACGATGAAGGTCGGCGCCCGACTGGAATTCGATGGCGAGGAATACGAGCTGGCGCGGCTCAAGCTCCGGACCGGCAGCCTCGTCGACGATCGGGGGCAAGCTGTGAACGAGGCGCTCCTGGCCGGCGCACTCGGCGGCATCGGCCGCGAGGCCTATCGCACGATGTTCTCACTCGACGACCAGTCGCTGAAAGAGGGCGGCAACGCCATCATCCAGAGCAAGGGCGAGCTTGGCGAGTTGTTATTCTCGGCAAGTTCCGGCCTCGCAGGCTTAAGCCGTTCGCTGGTTTCCGCCGCCGACGAAGCCAATGTGATCTATAGGAAGCGGTCGTCGAGCACGAAGCTTGCCGAACTCAAGCGCGCGCTCGAAGCGTTGAAGGCCGAGCGCAATGCCATCGACACATTGGCCTCCGCCTACTCGGCGCTGAAATCGACCCATGAGCAGGCCGATGCCGCCTATATCGCGACCACGCGAGAACTGGCCGAGGCCAAGGCCCGGCATCAGGAACTGACGCGCCTTCTCGGCGCCCTGCCCGCGGCGCTGGAGCTCCGGCGGCTGGACACAGATGCGGCCGACATGGGCGATCTGCCGCGGCCGCCGTCCGAATGGTTCGCGCTCCTGCCGCAGCTTTCCCGCGATGAGACGCGGCTGCAGGCGCTTGTCGAAATCGCCGACCGCACGCTGCGCCAGCTTACAGACGAGATCGAGGCGATCGCCATCGATCACAAGGCGCTGACGCTAACTGCGCATATGGACCTGCTGGACCAGGGGCGGGTTCGCCATCTCGCGGCCGACAGCGACCTGCCGAAGCGCCGGCGGGCGCTGGCCGAACAGGACGGTGTGCTGGTCCGGCTTCTGGCCGATCTCGAACAGCCGGGCCATGCGACGCCCGAAGCACTGCTGCTGCCCGCCTCGCTGATCGGCACCGTCCGCGATCTCATCGAACGACGCTCCGGCGTCGAGGCGAAACTGGCTGCCGCGGGTCGCGAACGGGTGCGAGCGCGCGAGAATCTCGAAAGGCTGGGCGAGGAAGGCGGCTGGAAAATTGCAGCTGCGGTCCCAGATCCCGCGCGTCTTGGCCGCATCGAGGCCGCCCTGAGCCGGCTCACGGGGTCTGATCTGGCAGTGCGGCTCACCTTGGAAGAACGTACACTTGTCCAGGTGAAGCGAATACAGGAGAACCAGTTTGCACAGCTCGCACCCTGGACCGGCGATGCCGCGGCGCTGCAACGGACGCCCGCGGCGGAGCCTCGCCAGATCGAGGCCTGGCGTGGCCAGGCGACCTCGATCGACAAGCGGATCGCCGATCACCAGGCCCGGTTGCGCGATCTCGGCACCGAACAGGCGCTGACCAAAGCCCGGATCGCGGCCTTCGTCGCCGGCGGTTCGATCGACGATAGCGAGGCCACGAGGCGACGCGATGAACGCGATGCCGCCTGGCAGGCGCATCTTGCCAGCCTGAATGCCGCCACGGCCCGGACATTCGAGGATCGGATGCGCCAGGACGACATGTTGTCCGCCGGCCGGCTGTCGCGGGCGCAGGAACTGGCCGAGCTTCGCCAACTCCGCCAGACGGAAGCGGCAACGGCAGCAGCGATCGAACGGCAAAGGGAACTGCTCGCCGAGGCGCATGCCGAACATGATGCGCTTGCCGAGCGCATCCGTGGTCTGCTGCCCGGCGCGATCGAATACGACGCTGAAGCCACGGCGCGCATTGCAGCACTCGCGGCATGGAGCACCAAGCGGTCCGCGGCGCTGGCCGCCTGGGACGATCTGCAGCGAGCCGAAGACGCATTGGCCGCGCTTCGCCTCGAACTGAACAGGCATGCCGCGACACTTGCGGCCGACCTTGCGGATGCCGGTCGTGGTGACGCCGACCATCTGCCGGTCGCCGACCTGATGCAGGCTGCGAATGAAATGCTCGCTGCCGGCAAAGCCGAGCTGGCGGCGCGGCAGGCGCATGAGAAGGCAATCGGTGACCTCAGCCGCGATGTCAGGGAACGCGAGCGCGACCAGCAGGAGGCGGAAGCCACCATAGCGGCCTGGGACCGGGAATGGGCGGAGGCGCTGTCGCGAACCTGGTTTGCCGACAAGGCCGGCTCGATGGCCGCCGTCCGCGCCATACTGGACGTGCTGGGCACGCTGCCAGCCATCCTGAAGGAGCGGCATGACCTCGCAAGCCGCGTTGCCGCGATGGAGCGTGACCAGGAGCAATTCCGCGGAGATATTTCTGGTCTTCTCGCAGAATGCGGCCTCAGCCAGTCGGCGGCGGATACGCTCGCCTCTGCCAATACGCTCGTCGAACGCCATGAGGCAGCGCGGCGCGCGGCGCAGCTTCGGGCAGACCGGCAAGCGGATCTCGAACAACAAGGGGAGAAACGACGGGCGCTGGAGGAGGAACTGGCCGTTCACAATGCCCGCAAGAACGAACTGACCAGCTATTTCGGGACGGACTCGCTTGCCTCAGTCGAAACATTTTTGAACCAGGCTCGGGAGCGGGACCGGCTGGAGGAGCGGGCCGCCACCTTGCGCGGCCAGATCACCGAGGCATTGCGGGCTGCGAGTTTCGCCGAGGCCGAACGGCGCCTTGCCGATATCGACGCCGGCGCCGTCGAGCGCGATGCAATGGAGCTTGGCGCCCGGATCGAGGATCTTACCGAGCGGGCGAAGCTTCTCTACTCCGACATGTCGCTGGCACGGCAGAAGCTTGAGGCCGTCGGCGGAGACGATGCGGTGGCGCGGATCGAGGCCAAGCGGCGAACCATCTTCCTTGAGATCGAGGAACTGGCCGTGCGGCATCTGACGCTGCGTGCCGGCGCGCTCGCGGCCGAGCAGGCGCTGCATATCTATCGCGAGAAACATCGCAGCTCGATGATGAAACGCGCATCGGAAGCCTTCCGCCTGATCACCGGCGGCAACTATTCCGGCCTGACCACCCAGCCCGACCGCGACAAGGAAATACTGATCGGCGTGTCACGCGATGCCGGCTCGAAGCTTGCGGACGCGATGTCGACGGGCACGCAGTTCCAGCTCTATCTCGCGCTTCGGCTTGCAGGCTATGAGGAATTCGCAGCGCTTCGCCCGCCCGTGCCCTTCGTTGCCGACGACATTATGGAGAGCTTCGACAATCCTCGTTCCGAAGAAGTCTTCCGCCTGCTCGGCGAAATGGCAAAGGTCGGACAGGTCATCTACCTCACGCATCACTGGCATCTCTGCGAGATCGCACGGAACGTCGTTTCGAACGTGACGATACATCAACTGCCGTAACGGGCATAAGAAATGCCTTCGAGGAAGCCGGAAAAGGCTCCACAGTCCCGCCGCCAAACATTTAGCGCATTGCGGTTCTCGGCGTGCTGCAACCGGCTCTTGTCTTGATCGAGGATAGTTCATATTGACTAAGGCATGTCGCGCAAAAGTGTGCAGCGGTTTTGTGCTAACGACATGCGTAAAAACAAAGACCTAAAGCGCGAGGAGCGATCTGAAAGATCGCCAAGCGCTTTAGGGCGCCGGCCACTTAAAAAAACGAGTTATCCATGGCTTTCGTCTTTCGCCTGCGTTTGCTTGTTGCCCTCAGTGGCTGTCTTTTCTCAGCGGTCTCCCATGCGCAATCCTTTGATTGCGGCAAGGCGCAGTCGGCCATTGAAAAGGCGATTTGTGCCTCCCCTGCCTTGATTGCTGAGGACACCGCCTTGGCGGCCTCCTATCGGCAGGCATTGACCGATCTCAACGGCGACCCGACGAGGCTGGACGATCTACGCCAAAAGCAACGCCTCTGGTTGGCTGACCGCAATAAATCCTGTGTAGACACCGATCCGGTCCGGCTGTCGGCATGCCTGACAACACGCTATCAGACGCGTCTTGCGACGCTTGTGGCAGCGAGCGCTTCTCCGAGCCAGAAGCCGCCTGCATCTGTCGTCGAGCCTGCGCCATCAACCGCGTCGGAGACACAGGCGGCGGCGACACAAGATGCACCAGCACCGTCGGCTGCAGCTGTGTCGCAACCCGCGCCCGTAAAAGCCCCGCCCCAGCTCGTGTCGCAGCCGCATTTGGCATTGGATCAACTGCCTGCCGATCGAGAGGGCAGCACCTTGCTGATGGTCGAAACGCCCGGCCATATTACCATCCGCACGCAGAGCGCCGCGGGTGCGGCATTGCAGCTCGTCGATATGATCGCAGGCCCGGGGGACCGTATGGGCGCAGCTGGCGTCAGCGACGGCCGGATCGATGCGCTGCTCGACAAAGGCACCTACAAGATCCGTGTGTTCGGAGCCAAAGGAGCTGCCGGCGACGTCAGGCTTACCGCACAAGCCTATCAGGAGCTTGAACAGCCCGACGCCGCTTTGACCTCGCTGACCCCCATCCATGCCGATCTAAGCGATCTGCAACAAAGATCCTATTGGATCGACATTCCCGATTCCGGACGCGTCGATATCGAGGCGGTTGGACGCTCGCTTCAGGATCTGCGCTTGTGGCGAAACGGCACCGATATTGCCGCTCTCTCGCCGAAAATGTCGATCTTCGAACTGAAGCCGGGCCTCCCCATGACCCGGGCCGCGCTGACGGGAGCGGTCGAGCCCGGCCGCTACCTCGTGACGGCCTATGGCGGCCAGAAGCTTGTCTGGACCAACTCGGACGCCGCAGAGCCATTCCACATTCGCGCCGGCACGCAGATCTCGCTGGCCGGAGGGATTGCCGAAAATGTCATCGGGCCTTTCGGCTCGATACGTTTTGAGGCGCCGGCAGATCTCGATACTTTCCGTCTGGAGCTGCCGCAATCGGCGGCGGCGGTGCTCCGGGCCGGTCGGATTTCCGGCACGGCGACAGCTTTTCAGAGTGCCGCGATCGACAAGGCTAGCCGTGAACCGACAGCCACGCTTTCGCTTTCGTCAGACAGCCAGCCGAGCATTGTCGAAGTCTCGGGTTATGAAGGCCAGCATTTCCAGCTCCGGGGGCTTCGGTTCAGCACCGAGACCCAATTTAAAGGCTCAGTACCCAATCTCATCAGTCTCGACGTTGCCGGCGAAGGCGGCGATGAAATTCCGGCCACGGCCTTGCTGGTGCGCCAGGATAGCAGTGGCAAAGCCACCATCGTCGCGTCCGACTTGCCTCATTTGGGCCCGGGCCAGGCTTGGCGGCGGCGCTTCAATTTGCGCGGGCCGACATCGCTGCTGTTCGAGATGACGCAAGCAGGCCAGATCGCGATCCGCACATCAGGCGTTGCGCTGCTTGCCGACATCAGCCCGGTTCTGGTCGGCAATGCCCCGCGCGCCGATGGCCGCAATGCCGATCGTTTCGATCTTGACGCCGGCTATTATCTGCTGCGACTGCTGCCTGACAACAATGCCGTCGGCATCCTCGACCTTTCCTTCGGCACGCCGGGCCTCGTCCCACCGGTCCAACCCGCCGCTCCGGCACGCACCACTATTTCCTTTGGCATCCGCGAAGCCGAAAAGGCCACACGCTACCAGATCATCACCAATGCCGCGCCCGGTTTGCTGACGGGACCTCGTGCGGTGGCACTGCCCGCCGATCTGCAGGGGCGACCACTGGCGCTTTGGCAGCCCACCGATGCTTCGGCGTTGCGGGAGTCCTTGCCGGATCAGCCGATGTCCAATATTCCGGCGCCCGTGCCGCGGGCCAAAGGCGCCGCGAATGACGATGCGAACGCCCTGTCGCGGCCGGCGTCGGCAGCGGATCTGCAGATCGATATCCACGTGCCGCTCGGCGGAACGATCGCCGCCGTCGACATGCACAATACATCCGTCGCTTTTGCGACCAGCAACCAGCGCGTCGACGCAAAAGGCCGGACGTTGACCCTGCGCTTCCCCGCCCCTGCCGCTGCCCGGTCCATCGTCGTCAGCTGGCAGCCGGATGCTGCTGCGGCGCAGAAAATCGCACCGCAGACCCCCGCATCCCCGTTGATTGCCGGCCGAAGCCAGTTTCTCGATCTCGCCGAAAACGCACAGAAATCCTACCGGCTCGAGGTTGCCGAGGGCGGGCTTTACCGCATCGAAACCCTTGGGCGTTTGCAGACATCACTGAGCCTTGGCACATCATTCCTGCCGGGACTGGGGGAAGCTTCGGACAATGGCGGTGGCCACAATGCGCTGCTGCAAACCTATCTGCGCGCGGGGACCTATCAGATCGACGTCTCCGCCCAGAATTCCTCCGGCCATCTTGGCGTTTCCGTTACGCCGGCCTCGCTGTTGACCGCGGCAAGCCTGGTCGCCGATGGCACCAGCCGAGGGGCCCTCTCAGGCGGACGCGGCGCCATCGTGCCGATCGAGATCGCAACTGCAGGAACGTATCAGCTCGATCTCTATTCCCTTGGCGAAGACCTTACCGCGCGTCTCGAGGATGCGGAGGGATGGCCGCTCACCGCGCCAGGCCCGCTTTCCACGCTCAGTCAGGATTTCACCCCGGGGCACTATCGCCTGGTAATCCTGCCGCGCGACGTCGACACGCGGTTTGTCGCACGGCTAAGACCGGTCATCGACCCACCGCAGTTGCAGGGCCACGGACCACACCCGCTGGCCTTCAATCAAGCCCAAGCATTTCAGTGGCGCGAGCCTCAGAGCAAAAGTGATGCACGCGTTGCCGATAGCTGGACGTTTGATCTCCTTGCCGATGCCGATGTCAGCATCGACCTGACCGAAGGCATGATCGGCGCTCTGTTTCGCGACGACAAGGACCAGATCGCCCGATTTGTCGCCGCTCCCCAATTCACGGGCACGTTGAAGGCCGGGCATTATCGCATTGATCTCATGAGCCTCGCCCATGATGACCGACTGGATTATCAGATTACCCTGAACACCCAGGATTTGCAGCCGGGCGAAGCACGCTTCGTCAACCTTCCCGCCGAGCTTTCCTTCAATGTCGACAAGGACCGTGTCGTCAGCCTCGGCACGTTCGGCCGCAGCGAAATCAAAGGCGTGCTGAAAGACGAGCATGGCACCGTCGTCGAACGCCTGACGGGGCGCAGCGATGATTGGAACATCGCGCTCTCCACCCTTCTGCCGGCTGGATCCTATACGCTGGCCCTTGATCAGGCGGCAGCGTCGGGTACGGCCAGCAGCCAATCGGGTGATAGTTCCGACGATCAAGACACAGACTCCGGGGACGGTGAGCAGGAGCCAGGCGACGATCAGGCCGATGTTGGGGATCTCGAGGTTCAGTTTGCCCTGCCGCAGGAGCAGCCGCAGCCAGCACTCACCGAGAGCGGCACCACCGAGGTCAACGGCGCCTCCGTCTTTACGTTTCCCTTGCCGGCCAACACGAAGGATCAACTTGCGCTGGTCGTAGCCCAGTCCACCAGTGACCTGGTTCTCTCGGTCGAAAAACGAGACGCCGACGGCAGTTGGAAGCCGCAAGCCTTTGCCCGTGGCCGCACGCCGCTGATCGCCTGGCCGGCGTCTGAGGGAGATATCCAATGGCGCGCATCGGTTTGGACCCTTGATGGTGGAACAGCACCGATCAAAATCGCCGCGCGCAGCATTACCCGCGATATGCGCGAGCCCGGCGACATTGCCTTGGAGCCCGTGGCCATCGATGGCCTTGATCTCTCCCTGAACGTTGCTCTCGCACATGCCCCGTCGGCCGGTCTCGTCGACCTCGGCGCTGCTGCGGATCTGCTTGTCGGCGCAACTGCGGACCGTCCGCTCACGGCGGCCATGCCGGGACTTTTTGCTCCGCAATCGGATCGTTTATGGCTGGTCTCCCGCACTACGAGCCATGCGCAGGTAAACCCAGCACAGCCCAAAGCAGAAATCGCGCTGACGCTTGCGCCAGGAGATCAGGCAATTATCCCAGCCGCACCGCCTTTGCCGGGCAAAGTAAGAATGTGGCGCGCGGATTCGGCTTTTGGACAGCCGGGCCTGACGGCCGGACGCGGCATGGGCATCAGCCTCAACAGTGCGGTCGCCCTCTCCGATAATCAGGATCTGCATATCTGGAACGCCGCAAGCGATGACAGCCTGCAGATGCGGCTTAAGCCAATCGATGCCGCCGAACTCGAGGCGGTGCAGCTGAATGGCACCTTGACGGCGACCATTCCAGCCTTCAGCGCGCGGCCGGTGAAGCTGGCACCAGGGGTGAAACGGCTCACCCTCGACCTGGCGCCGGGGATCGCCGTCGTCTCCACTCCTTCAGCCTCGCAATTGTTGAACGTCTGGTCCGGCGCGGCTCCCCTGTCGCGCAGCATCGCGACGTCGGCCGAAGAGATCTGGCTCGTCAACCTGACGGGTGATGCCGGCTCGGCGCGCGTCAGCCTGTCGCCGGGACAAGCCGTTACGCTCAGCAGTGATCAGATCAAGCGCCGGTTCTTCGGCACGGTCGGATCGGAAGAAATCGCGGTTGATGCCATGAAAGGAGATGTCCTGAACGTCTCCGGCGGCGCGGCGACCTTTATCGGGGCCGACGGCCGGGTCTTGCGTGGTGACAGGATTTCCGTGTCCGGACCCGGGCAACTGATTGTCGATCACGGTGCCGGTCTCTTAGCACTGTGGCTGGAACGGGGCGGCAAGTCGCCTTGGCCGACACCCGAACCAAAATCGATGACCCTGCCGCAGAGCGTGACGCTCGAGGGCGAGGCCATGGCCTTCCGCCTCGATCCGGCCCAACCGATGGTGCTTGACGTCAGCACCGACGCCCCGGTCATTGTCGGCCTGGAGCAAGAGGGTCACCGCGACCTGCAGCTGTTTCCGACGGGAGCGGAATTCCACCGCTATCTTGCGGCGGGCGAGGCAGTCCTGACGCTCTATTCCACGCATGAGGGCCCCTTGTCGGGCAGCCTGGATATGACGGCAACAGCGGTCGTCCCGGTGAATGACGGCATTGGAGCCCCGGTCGTGCTTGCACCCGGCGCGACAGCCTTGTTCGGCTTCGAGGTTAGGAATAGCGGCAATATCGGTGTCGGCCTGCGTTCCGATCCGGACCTTGCCATCGGCCGGCTGCTGGATGCCAAAGGCCAAGTGCTTGGCGACGGCGTCAATCAGCTGAAGCAGCTTGCCGCAGGCTCTTATCTCCTGGAAGCGCGCGCACCGGCGGACGCACCGACGCTCATTGTCAGGCCATCGGTAGTTGGATTGTCACCACCGCCCGCAGGTCCGCCGCCTGAAATTCTCAGTGATTATCTGCAGCGCGCCGGTTTGAAGCCCACGGGATCGAAGTGAAACCAATGAAAAAGATCGTATTTCTCATTGCCCTCGCTCTTGCCTCTTCAACGCTGCTTTCAAGCGGTCACGCGCAGCAAGGTGCCTCGCCGACGCTGGATGTTCTGCAACGCGCCGATGGCGTTAAAATCGTGCCGGAGAGGTTCCTGCGTGCCTATGATCCGGTCACGATCTTCTTCCCTACGGATACCGGCCCTGCAGCCGGCGGCCCGGAAGACTCGCCCGAGCGTTTTGTGACCATGGAACCGGCGGCTGCCGGCGCCTGGCAGTGGCTCGGCCCGCGCGCCCTGCAATTCCGGCCGGCCGACAAGTGGCAGCCGCTGTCGCGCGTCAAGGTAACGATGCTGGCGCATGACAAGGCCGCTGGTGGCGAGACGGAACTGATACCGCTGCTGCCAGTACCGGTATCCACGGCTCCGGCTGCAACCGATGATCCCATCAGCGAGCTTGACCAGATCACATTGACCTTTGCCGAACCCGTCGATGTCGCGGCGCTGAGCCGACTTCTGTCGATCGAACTGCGTCCTGCGCCGGGCATTGGCGACGAAGGCGGTTTGATGCTGGGGGCGCAGGATTTCGATGTCCAGCCGCTTGAACGCAACAGCCGCAGCGACCAGCAATCCTATGTGGTGAAGCTGCATGCCAACGTGCCCGATGGCCGCGTCGCCCTTCTGCGGTTGAAGCTTGCCGACACGCCCGACTTCAGCGATCAGACCTTCGAGTTGCGCGTGCGCACCGCCGTGCCCTTCACCATGATCAGTTCGGATTGCGGACGGGGCTTCGACGCCGCCACAAGCGATGACATCATGCGCTGCACATCCAATGCCACTGTCAGCGATGACAGCGCCGCAGTCGATGATGACGGCAACCCGCTCGACGCCGAGGCAGCGCCGGCCGATCGATCGGGTCGTGGCCTGATCTTCCGCTTTTCGAGCAATCCGCTGGCCGGGAAACAGTTTTCGGTCCGGGACGCCTTGCGCATTTCTCCACCGGTCGACGATTTGACGGCGGAAGCCAGCGACGGCCGTCTTTATATCAATGGCCGCTTTCTCACCGACAAGGTCTATACGCTTGATGTGACCGCCGGCGCCTTGGCGGATGACCGCGGCAGACCGCTGGCGACCGGCTTCGGCCAGAAATTCGCCTTCGCGCCGGAACAGTCCTCGCTCGTCTGGGATGCGTCGCAGGGCGTGGTCGAGCGCTTTGGCCCGCAACTCGTGCCGCTGCGCGGACGCGGCTACGACAGGGCCGATGTGCGCATCCATGCGATCGATCCGCTGTCACGCGATTTTTGGCCTTTCCCGCAATCCGGCCTCGATACGGACGACGACGAAGCACCGCCCTTGCCCGGCAAGGAGCCGCAGAAATGGGCCGACAGCGATGAGATTTCAGCCGATGCGATCCAGGCGCGCGTCAAGGCCCTGGGTTCGCCGGCGATATCCGAGTTCGTGGACCTGCCGATTCACAAGGGCGGCGTCGACACCAAATTCGGCCTGGATCTGAAATCCTTTTTTGCCCGGATTGCTGGGCCTGACCAGCCCGGCACCTATCTCGTCGGCCTGCGTGCGGTGGACAATCAAACCCGGCATTGGCTTCGTGTGCAGGTCACCGACCTGACCTTGAGCGCGGTGGAGGAACAGGACCGGGTGCGATTTGCCGTCACCTCGCTTGCCAAGGGTAATCCGATCAGCGGGGCGCAAATCCGCCTCGATGGTTTGCGCGACGGCAAATTCGTCACGCTGGCGACTGGGACGACAGATGCACAGGGCTTCTTTTCCTGGGAGCTGCAGCAGCGCGCCGACGCGAAGATCCGGCGCGTCATCGTGACGAAGGGGCTGGATACCCTGGTCGTCGACCCCGATCACGCGCCTGCCCAATATGCTGCGGACAACTGGACCAAGCCGTCGGCCGCCTGGCTGGATTGGACGACCAATCCGACGGACAGCCGCACCGAGCAGAGCCGCACCCTTTGCCACGTCTTCACCGAGCGACCGATCTACCGTCCGGAGGAGCCCGTGCATATCAAGGGCTATGTCCGCAGCTATCTCGGGGGCCACTTGACGCTGCCGACGCAAGGCGGCCAGATCGTGATTACCGGCCCTGACAAACAGGAGTGGCGCGTACCGGTGCGGCTGGACGCATTCGGCGGCTTTTACCACAAATTCGACGCCGAGACGCCGGCAACCGGGGATTACGAAGTTCATTTCGAGCCGGGCGACACGGCGGGGGCTACCGACCAGGATCAACCGGCGCAGACATCCGGTGAGGACGGGAATGCCGACGGCCAGGCGAGTGATAACGCGACCGATGATGCGCAGGCAGACGATAACCAGGCCGATACTGCTGAGAGTGCCGATAGCGACAGCAGCGCCGCGAGCCCGGCCGACAACACGGTCCAATGCGGCAGCATCTCCTTCAAGAAAGAGGCCTATCGCCTGCCGACTTTCGAAGTCGTGCTCAACAATCCGCAAACCGTACCGCTCGATTCCTCCTTCAACGTCGATCTGATCGCCCGCTATTTCGCCGGTGGACTGCTGGCGGATCGGCCGATCCGCTGGCGAGCCGTTCAGTATCCCTACAATTGGACACCACCTGGCCACGAGGGCTTCTTTTTTTCGACGGATTCCCGTTACTCCGGCGGCGATGAATTCAAATCCTCGCCGGCGCTCGAACGAGACGGCAGCACAGACGCCGGCGGCGCCTCGCGCATCAGCTTCGACACGACGATCGAGCCGACGGCGCAACCCCGCCGCTATATGATCGAGGCGACCGTTACCGGCGACGATGATCTGCAGGTGCGCAGCATCACTAACGTTTTTGCCGTCCCGCCCTTCGTGCTTGGCCTGAAGGTGCCGCGTTATGTGCCAAATCCCGGCGCCATCGAGCCTGAGATCCTGGCGGTCGACGGCAATGGCGAACCCGTCGCCGGGCTGGAGATGACGGCACGCCTGATCCATCGCAACTGGACGTCGACCCTGCAGGCGAGCGACTTCAGCCAGGGTTCGGCAAAATACGTCACGCAGGTCATGGACGACACCGTGCTGGAGCGCAAGATTACCAGCACTCGGGATATCCAGACCCTGGCGCTCGAGGCAAAGGACGCAGGCGTCTATGTTATTCAACTCGAGGCAAGCGACCGGATCGGCCGCCAGCAGCAGGTGAGCGTCGACTTCTTCGTCGGCGGCACCACGCCGGTTACCTGGGCACAGGCGCCCGCGCGCACCGCGGTCGTGACCACGGACAAGGACAGTTACATTCCCGGCGAAACCGCCAACCTGCTGATCCAGTCGCCCTTCCAGACAGCCCGCGCGCTCGCCGTCGTCGAAGAGCCAGAGGGAAAATTCCGCTATGATTGGGTCGATATCGCCGATGGATACGGCCATTATGCCGTGCCCGTCCGCAAGGAATATACACCGCAAATTCCCGTGCACTTCCTCATCCTGCGCGGCCGGCTGGAGACCAGCATCCCCTCGCCGAACGCACCCTTCGACCAGGGCAAGCCTGTAACGATCGCCGCGACGAAGGCGGTGACGGTGAAGCCGGTGAAGAACACCGTAAATCTCACCTTGGATTATCCGAAGAAGGCCCGCCCTGGTGACGAAGTGGAGGTCACGCTGCATCTGGCCGACGATAGCGGTCAGCCGATCGCGGGCGATGCCACTTTCTGGATGATCGACCAGGCCGTGCTGTCGCTCGCACCGGAACAGCCGCTGGATCCGCTGCCGAATTTTATCGTCAAGCGCCAATCCACCATGGCACTGCGCGACACCCGCAACATGGCCTTCGGCGTCATTCCGCTGGATGAGGTGCCGGGCGGTGACGAGCGGGAGGAATGGGGCACGGACAACAATATTTCCGTTCGCAAGAATTTTACGCCGGTCCCGATCTATCTTCCCGACGTGAAGATCGGCCCGGATGGCATCGCCAAGATCAAGGTGAAGCTGCCGGACTCGCTGACCGTATTCAAGCTGCGCGCCAAGGCCGTCAGCGGTCCCGACCGCTTCGGCTATGGCACCGGCGAAATGCTGATCCGGCAGGAAATAGTCGCCCAACCCGCCCTGCCCCGCTTCCTGCGGTATGGCGACCAATTCGAGGCAGGCATCATTGCCCGCATCGTCGAGGGTGGTGGCGGCGCCGGCGCTGCTTCCATTGCTTCCGACGGACTGACGCTGGAGGGCAGCAAGGACCTCTCCTTCGCCTGGGAGCAGAACAAGCCCGCTCACATCGGCGTTCTCGCTGAGGTGCCCGAGCCAAGGCCTGGCAAGGAGGACGTGCAGCTGCGTTTCGGGGTCGAGCGCGTCGCCGACCATGCCAGCGACGCCGTGGAAATCACGCTGCCTTTGAAGTCCGACCGTATCCCGACCAAGCACTACGAAATCGTCGAAATCCCGGCGGGCGGCTCGAAAACATTGCCGGCACCCCAGCAAGACGTGCGCCCCGGATCGTTTCAGCGTGCGATGACGCTAACCGCCGATCCGGCACTGGTGAAGCTGGTTGCCGGCCTCAACACTTTGGTGGAATCTCCCTATGGCTCCACCGAACAACGCATATCGCTCGCCTCCTCCGGCATCGCCTTCAAAAGTTTCGCCCCGATCCTGGCGGCAGCAAACCTTGACAAACGCATCGATGGCGATGTGCACAACACCGTGCTGGCAATCGGCCAGGCGGTCGACGCCGATGGCCTTGTCGGCTTCTGGCCGCACAGCAAGGGCAATGTCTCGCTGACGGCCTGGGCCTATTCTTTCCTGGTTGCGGCCGACAAGGTGGGCGTGCCCACCGACAAGGCTTTGTCGGATCGCCTTGCGAGCGTGCTGAAACTGTCGCTACGCTCGGATTATCCGCATCTGCTCAGCGGCGACGAGATTCGCGAGCGGGTCGAGGCTCTGACGGCTCTGGCCGAAGGCGGCAAGCTCGACCCGGCCTATACTGCCGAACTTGCCCGCTCGGCCGCGTTGATGCCGAATGTCAGCGTTGCCAGAATGACCGCGGCGGCAGCGGGTGCGCCCGATGCCGACCCACGCCTTGTCGGCGGTTTGGCCGACACGATGTGGTCGCGCGTTCGCATCCTCTCCCGCAATGGCCAGCTGGTTTATGACGGCCAAGCCGAGGATGGGGGCAGTCCGATCATCCTGCCTTCCGAAACCCGCAGTCTCGCCGAAATGGTGCGCGCCGCGGCTTTGACCTCGGAAACGGATCCGCGCTATCCGGCTTTGAAAAATGCCTTGCTGCAACTCGGCGGAGGCGACGGCTGGGGTTCGACCAATGCCACTTCGGCTGCGATCCGCGCGCTTGCCGCCGCCTGGCAAAGGCCGACGACGCCATTGCCGCTGACGCTGGCGCAGAACGGAAAGTTTCAAAACCTGACGCTTGACGCAAATGCTCCCGTGCTGCGACAAGTCAGCCTGGATCCGGGCGCCGTCACCATCCAGAATACCGGAACGACGACCGCTCTGGCGCTGGTGGAAACCACCTATCTATCTGCCGAAGCCGGCTACACCGCGCAGGCCGAAAGCCGGGGATTTGCCCTTACCCGCACGCTTTTCCGTGTCCCCGCGGGCAACGCGCCGCTGGAGAAGCTGGTTCCCGATGCTAAAGGTGCGATCCAGCTCAAGGTCGGCGATGTGCTCGAGGAAAGGATCGAACTGGTCGTCTCCGAAGATCGCACCCATGTCGCCCTTACCCTGCCGCTTGCAGCCGGGCTTGATCCGCTCAACCCCAACATCGCCACCGCGCCGGCTGAGGCGACACCGGCAGTCGCGCCGACCCTGCCGACCGATTGGATCTCCTATGGCGACGATCAGGTATTTTGTGCTTCCGACAGGCTGCCGAAGGGCAACTACACCTTTGCCTACCGGACGCGCGCCTTGATCCCCGGTTCCTACACGCAGCCCCAGGCCCTTGCCGAAACCATGTACCAAAAGGGCTTACGGGGAATGAGTGCTGCCATGCAAATCGTGGTGGCGAAGTGAGCCTTCACAATCGGGACAGATATCAGACGAGGAGCCAGCCAGCCGGGCAATGACACTCTTGAGAAGCCGCCGATCAACGCTTGTCCGTTTCTCCTCGCTGGTTCTCGCAGCCGGCGTCCTGGTCTATGGCTATCTCATCAATCAGCGCGCGCAGTTGATCGCGCCTGCGCCGACCTCGATACTTTATGATCGCGGCGGCGCGTTCCTCGCTCAGATCGGCCATGCCGACGGCGCAAGTGGGCGTATCGACTATGGCTATTGGCCGCTGGAGCAATTGCCCGACCGCGTCGTCAAGGCAACGCTTGCCCTCGAAGACAGGCGGTTCTACGACCATATCGGCATCGATCCCTACGCTGTCGGCCGCGCAGCCTGGCAAAATCTCGATGCCGTCGGCCGCCGCTCGGGCGCCTCGACCATTGCGATGCAAGTGGCGCGGATGCAGCAGCCGGAATCGCGCACGCTCATCCACAAGGCGCTTGAGGCCGGCACCGGCGTCCTCCTGACCCTGCGTTACGGCCGCGATGCGATGCTGGGGCAATATTTGCGGCTGGCGCCTTACGGCAATGGCAGCCACGGCATCGCCCATGCGGCGCGGCTCTATTTCGACAAGCCGGTCGCAGACTTGTCCTGGGCGGAAATCGCGCTGCTATCAGCGATCCCGCAGTCGCCGACCCGGATGAACCCGCTGCGGCCGCAGGGCTTGCGCCGGGCCATTCACCGCGGCCATCAAATGCTGGACGCGCTGGCGAAACAGAAAATCATCAGGGCTGACGAGGCAGAGAGCGCCCATCATCAGCTCGATGAGATGCGGATGCCCGACATACCCCGCCGCCCGGATGCCCTGCACCTGATATTGCGCTATCATGACCTCATCGAGAACGGCCAGATAGCCCCTGCGTCCGCCAGCACGCCGCTGATCCACACGACGATCGACCTCACCCTGCAGGCCGACATTACTGGTCTCGCACGACAATATCTCGATCACTGGCGTTCTGCGGGCGCGCAGCAAGTCGGCGCCATGGTGGTGTCGCGCCAAACAGGCGAAGTCCTCGCCCAAGTGGGTTCGACCAACTATTACGGCAGGCATGCCGGCGCATTCGACTACACCCGGACACAGCGCTCGCCGGGCTCGACCCTCAAACCTTTCGTCTATGCGCTGGCCTTCGAGCGCGGCTTACTGAAGCCAACCGACATGTTGCTCGATCTGCCGGAAGGCGCGTCGGGCATCGGCGATGCGGATCGCGAATTCCTCGGCCCTATGCTGCCGCGCCAGGCACTGGCCAATTCGCGCAATGTTCCCGCCACCAATCTACTGCGCAGCATCGGTCTCGAGACGACGTTCCGCTTTTTGCGCGATCTCGGTCTGCACGACCTGGAAACCCCAGCCGATTATTTCGGCCTGTCGATGGCAATCGGCTCGCTGCCGACCCGCCTGGATAGGCTGATGCGGGCCTATGGGGCGCTCGCCAATGATGGCCAGATGCAGGATTTGCGCTGGGCGCGCGAGCAGCCACAGCCGCAATCCGTTAGGGTCATTTCGCTCGATACGGCCCGGTTGATTACCTCCTTCCTCTCCGATCCGCAGGCCCGGCTGCCGAGCTTCCATCGCTATGGCACGCTGGAATATCCATTCCCCGTCGCCATCAAGACCGGCACCTCCCAAGGCTATCGGGACGCCTGGGCGATCGCCTATTCGGAGAAGGTCATCGTCGGCGTTTGGATCGGACGGGGCGATGACGGCACGATGAGCCGGATGACCGGCGCCGGCAGTGCCGCCCGCCTCGTGCACGCGATCCTCGACAGGGTGCACGGCAATAAGCCGGGAGACATCGCCGACGCGCGTTTCCCGACGCCACCGGACCGCAAGCCGATGGAGGTCTGCGTCGTCAATGGACAGACGAATGACAACAGCTGCAGCCAGACGCTGGTCGAATGGTTAAAGCCCGACGAGATACCGAAGGTGGCTGCACGATCGCCTGGTCCGGACGCCACCCTCAAACCTGTGTCGATCAGTGCAACAGCCGAGAGGAGCAAGAATTCACTCGCCAACGCCGATGGCTCCAACCCGCAGATCCGTCTCGCCATCTCGACACCGGCTCGCAACAGTCAGATCTGGCGCAATCCGGAACAGCCGGCGGCATTCGACCGGCTGCCTCTGAAGGCCGATGTCCAACCGCATGTGCCGCAGATCGTCTGGTATGTCGACGGCCAGCCCTTCGCCGTCACCGACCCCGACAAGCCTGTCTTCTGGCCCATTCAGAGCGGAGAACACCGCTTCCAAATCCGCCTGCCCTACCGCGACGAAACCTCCGCAGTCGTCCCGGTGTATGTGCAATGAGGACGTCGCAGTGCCGCAATTGTACCGCGGTCGGTATATGGAACTGGAAATCCTTTGAACGAAGGGGGTCAGCAGCGGCCGCATAACCGCTTAGCCATCGTTCCTCATCGCGGCGCGGAGCACATCGTTGATGCGGTCCTGCCAGCCCGGGCCATCCTCCTGAAAATAAACGAGCACGTCGCTGTCGAGTTTCAGAGTGACCTGTTCCTTGACGTTCGGCAGCGCCGGCCGCTCGACGGGCGGTGCGGCGGCCACCTTTTTGGCCGGCCTGAACAAGGCTTCCGCGGCATCAAGCGCATTGACGGGGCGGCGTGGAGTTTTGGTCACGGTTCTCTCCAATGGTTCGCTCATTTCTGCGGTCACGGTCTTATCATGGGATTGATCGTCCGCCAGGACGCTTCTGGGGTCGTTAACTGCTCCCGTCATTCCACCGAGACCCATTTTGCAAAGCGGCCGCTCCTTCAGCAGTGCGTCGTACCGATCACGAATCTCATTTAACGAATAGAGGGAACGAAATCCAGACGACTTGGTTTGGCCTTGGAAAGCGGCGCCTGGTTTCCGGAGCCGCACCATGTGTAGCCGAGGAGCCTGTTGTGAATGTTCTAAGTTTCAGCAGAAAAAACATTGGTGATGGTCCTGATGCTGGTTTCGTGACCAACGGACGTTGATGACCGCCGGCTCTACAGCTTTGCCCTGCAATACGATATGGACGGCAAGAGCTGGCGACCGAGATCTGAGACGATATGCGGCCAGCTCTACGGCGAGGTGGAAGCGTAAGTATCCCCCGGCAAAGCCGGGGGCTTTAATATGTGAGCCGCTCAAAGCGTCGGGATGCGGACGCTGACGCGGCCCCGGTTTCAATGCGTCACCTGGAGGTGGCCGTTCAACGCCACTGACCTGCCACTGCGAATTTCTTCCAGAATTGATTAGAGTCCGGCCTTACGAAGGACGGACGAATGAAGAAGCAGAGATTTACAGAAGAGCAGATCATCGGTGTGCTGCGTGAGCAGGAGGCTGGCG